>CAYHTS010000029.1:0-8338 GCA_964359635.1 uncultured Candidatus Saccharibacteria bacterium
GGATTAGAGTGTTGATTCGAGACCTATTCGAGCGCATTAGAGTGATAAGAGCTTCTCGGCCATTTTTGGTATAATTAGGGCGTTATTAAGTTAAGGAAGGGTGATGCTCAACAAGGCGCGGTGGTTGCTAATTTTTGGAGTGATATTTTTCGTGGTGCCCACGGCAAAAGCCGTGACGCCTTTCATTGGGGCGCGATATGATAAAAATATCCTTTATAACCTGCGCGCGACAGTTGGCAATGGCTCGGTAACTTACGGCAGTTACACGCAAACCATCCTTCATCGACCCAAGGATGCCGAAGGAGATAATTCGGACAAGATCCCATTTTCAGAGGTAGCAGAGAGTGAGGTGAATCCTGCCAATCCGTCGGCTGGCGTTGGACCCCAACAGGTTAAGCTTCAGCAGTTTATTACCAGCAATCCCATGCTCATAAACAACCATGGAGAGTTTGAGCCGTCAAAGAGTTTTGGGGGTGTGGGTTATAACCTAACCACGCGGGTAGAAGCCAACAATAAGACCCTGGCTGTAAACCGGTTAGCGCTCCTTTCCAACCCCTTTGCCGCAATTTTCGGCAATGTTTTCGCGGGAGAGTGTAAAGATGAGTCCTGTCGCAAGCTGAATTTTGGTCAAAAGGGGATTGGCACGTCGGAGAATAACCTCGGCGGCACCAACCTACAATATCAGTTTCCCGGTTATCTCATACAAGCAAACTCTGTATTGAGCTGGGATTCATGCGATGCCAGCACTCCTTCCAGCATTCCTTATTGCAACTCGGTGGTGCAAAATATAATTGACGATGCTCTTGCCAAAGCCAACTGTACGCTTAGCTTTAGCGTTGCGTCAGCTAACTACGTCAGTACCAATTTAGGATTTGAACTAAATGGCAAGAATGGGAACGTTAGTTGCACAAGGGGTGATCTGACCCGATTCGGCGCCAGTCACGACGGAATTGTCATCGTGCAGAATAACAAAAATTCGTTCACGTTTACTCTTAAGCCGACACCAGGTAGTCCCGGCATTCTCAACCTGCACGATGTGGGAACAGTCATTGTTTACGGCGATATTGTCATAGATGGCAATACGAAATATATTAACCCGAGCGCGAATAACTCGGTTGGTTTCATAGCTCTTGGCAAGAAAGATGATAACGGCATCGCCCATGGCGGTACGATTACCATCAAAGGTAGCGCCAAAAACATTGCCGGCTCATTCTTTGCCCCGGGGGAAAATGGCAAAATAGTGATTGAGGGTGGCGCTAATAGTTTAATAGTCAAGGGAGTGTTCGCGGCGAAAACTTTCGAGCTCAATAAGAGAACCGGCGGTGTACCGGGCGTAACTAATGATGGAGATAATCTTGGCAATATTGCCACGGGAAATTATAATGTGGCGATTCTCTATGACCCGCGCTTGCAGAACAACCCGCCGCCCGGCTTTAAGTACGGCAATGTCAGTATTTTCCAGGGAGAGTCACTGTATGAGAGAGGAGAACCATGAGTTTGAATTCCAAATGACAAATAGCAAATTACAAATAAATTCCAAATTACGTGAATTAAACAACTCAAACCTGCAATTGTCATCCAGAGCCCCGACCCTATGGGGTCGAGGGCGAAGGATCTCTGAACTTGTTTCAGATATACTGGCATTCGCCAGAGATTCCTCGACTGTGCTCGGAATGACCCGTTAGATAGTTATTTAATTAACGTGAATTCGAAATCCGAAATTTTGAGCTTGGAGCTTTGAGATTATTTGTTATTTGGGATTTCGATACCGTATGTGATAAAATAGTAACAGTTTGCAATAAAAGGAGGTGAGTGCTCGAACCTGAAACAGGGCCAAACCAAGAGGCGACCCCGTCGGGTGTTGCCCCGTTGCCTTACGTGGTACCGGGTTCTTTGTCGGCTTCAAACCTATCGCCAGTTCCTTCTCAAACACCTTCCCCTCCTTCTGTAACTGTTCCTGTTTCGCCCAAACCGCCTGAAGCAGCGCCAATTCCCGAACCAAAACCGGAACCGCCTCTGCCTCAACCGCCAGCCCAATATATTAAACCGGCGCAACGTTCCTCGATGGTTGAACCGGTGGGTCTTGGCCAAAAAACCTTATCTGTCGGTTATTTTCTTTTCGGGGCGAGCTTGGCGGCAATCGTCGCGACACTTGGTTTAATGGCCCTGAAGGCACAAAGAGCATCGGCGGTTGCTCAAACACGCGCCAGTTACGATTCGGAGGTGCAAAGCCAGCTAAATAACAAGAAGTTTCAGGAACAGGAAAAAAAAGTCAATGCCATTGGTCAGCAGGTAAACTTATTAAAGAAATCTTTGGCCGATAGGGTTATGTTTTCACAATTTTTTTCGGAGCTTGAAAAAGTAACTTACAAAAAAGCCCAGTTTACCTCCGTCTCGGCAAACAATGAAAGCGTCGTGACCATTGAGGGATCGGTGGTGGATTTTTATGAGCTGTCAAAAACTCTTAAAGCCCTTAAAACGTCAACCGGTTTTGAATCCGTGGAGCTAGCTAACGTGACGGTCGAAAAGGAGAAGGGCAAGATACAGTTTAGTGTTCAGATTCAGCTAAAAACGGATCTGTTAAGGCCACCAGTGAAAAGTGCTTCCACTCAACCATCAAATATTGATCCAAGCGCCACTGACGCGAGCCAAGCCGCGGCTGATACTGTTGACTCACTAACTGGCGTTGACGAAACAACATCTATAACCGCGCCGACCCCTTAATATTACATATGGCAACGAGAAAAAAATCAACAAGCCCAACCGTCATATTCCTCACCATCTTTGTTATTGGCGCTTCCTTGTGCGTTTTCTACTTGGGTACGCCGACCGTTAAGTCCCTGAAGGAGAAAACAACCGAGTTAGCAATAGCCAAGGCCGATCTCGAAGCAGGAAAAGCTTACATAACAGATATCAGAACCGCCTATGGAAAGTTATCCGCGATTGAGTCGCAGCTCGAACTGCTAAATATTGCCGCCCCGACCGAGCCGGACCTATCCGAGGCCTTGGTACAGATCAATGAGATTGTCAATAAAAACCAATTATCACTGGAAGCAATTTCGCCTAGCCAACCAAGCGACGGCGAGGTAAGTATTGGGCTTACAGTGAGTGGTGCGTACCAGCAATTGAAACTTTGTCTGGTCGATCTCGAAAAAAACCTCCGACCAGTTAAAGTCGATACCGTTTCTTTGGCGGCGGCGGCCGGCGACGAGGGCGCGATCACGACAGGGGGAACCTATACTGTCAAATTGAGCTATGTTTCGGCGAAGGAAAGCCAATCTGACCAAGAATCTGCCTTGGCCGGAGAGGCGACAAGCGAAGCAGATCCGACAGCGGCTACCGGAACGAGTGATAGTAACCAGTTATCACAAACAGAGGGGGGCGCAAATGGGCGGTAGAATTATTGGCATCATATTCGGCATCGGCATGGTCGGCGCGTTGATAATCTGGTGGGCGTGGAGTGGTATTAGATTACCGAGTAACGCGGTGCCGTCCAAGACATTTAGTCAGGTACCATCGGTGCTTAAGGGCAATGAGGACTTAACAAAATTAACCGGTGATTTGGAGAAGCACGGCGACTTGCCGGTAAAACTTGACCCCTCGGAAATGGGCCGAGAAGACCCGCTCGCCCAACCATAATTGTGGAGGCAATATTGGATACGGAAGCGCGAATTAAATCTTTAGCTCCGACAAACAATCATCAAACAGATGATTTTATTGCCGTGCTTGTTAAAAGGGGAGTGGTGAAAGAGGAGGATACGGCGGGTTTGAGGGAGAAGTACGTGATGGCGGAAGATATATTTGACGCTTTGCTTAAGCTTGACCCTTCAAGTGAAGAAAAGTTGGTTAAGGCCTATGCCGACTATCGGCGCGCAGATTATATCGAGCTCAAGCAGGTTGATGCTTCGGTTCTGGCAATGATGCCGCGGTCTATCGAGCGGCAATATCAAATTGTTCCTTATGAGCTTGACAAGAGAACGGTTAAGCTGGCGGTGGCTAATCCGGTTCGTCTCGCGCGTGGAAATTTAGCTGTCATAAAAGAGATGGAGCGCAAGTCGGGTCTAGTTATTGAGATAAGCTATACTACCAGCGGGGCGGTGAAGAGAATATTGTCCGAAAAGTCGCCTGTGGCGGCGCCCAGCCACGAAAGCGTCAGTTTACCGCTGGCCGACCTTAGTCGCATTACCATTCCCTTGTCTGTTGTCAAAAAATTGCCTCAAGAAGTGGCGGAGCAATATAAAATGATAGTTTTTCGATCGGGCGAAGAGGGTAAGATATCAGTCGGATTGGTTAATCCTGACGACAAAAAGGCGCGAAACTTGCTTAGCTTCGTCGAAGAAAAAAATAATATTAAAATTGAACTCTACCGCGTTAGCTATGACGATTTCCGCCATGCAGTCCAATCCTATGAAGCGCCAAAGCCAGTGTCGGTGCCTGCGTCAGGACCGTCACCGGTCACGCCGAACCAGACACAAGCGGCACATACCAGCGAGCGGCCGACTGGCGCCAACGCCGGCATCGCGACATTGCAAGCAAGTGATGAAGAGACCAACCTCGATTCATACCTGAAAGAGAATTTAACGTCGGGCAATGACCTGGCGGCTATTGTCAGAACCGGCAACATCCCCAAAATGGTGGCCGGCGCTATCAAGCTTGCGAGTTTAATGAAGTCAAGTGATGTCCACATAGAGGCCGAAAAAGATGTTGTCCTGATTAGGTATCGCATTGACGGTAAGCTTCGCGAGGTTGTTAAAATTCCTATCGGATTTCAGAAGTCGGTGGTGGCGAGGGTAAAAATATTGGCCAAATTAAAAATTGACGAATCGCGCATACCCCAAGACGGCCGTTTCGAGGTGATTGTCGATCGCCATTCGGTTGACTTAAGAGTGTCGGTTATGCCGTCTATTTACGGCGAGAAAATTGTTTTACGCCTCTTGGATAAGAATGCCGGCATTTTTAAGCTCGACACACTGGGGATGGGGGAGCGTGATTTAAAACTTTTAACCAAAGCCATAGAGAAACCCTATGGCGTATTGCTGGTCACGGGGCCGACTGGTTCGGGCAAGTCAACTACGCTATACGCCGGCATCAATCACTTAAAAAGCGCGACGGTTAATATTGTTACGTTGGAGGACCCGGTTGAGTATGAGATGTCAAACATTAATCAAGTACAAGTCAAACCGCAGATCGGCTTTACTTTTGCCGAGGGTTTGCGGGCGGTATTGCGCCAAGACCCAAATATCATAATGGTTGGCGAAATTCGCGATACGGAAACCGCCAATCTCGTTACTCACGCCGCCTTAACCGGCCATATGGTGCTGACGACGCTTCACACCAACAATGCCGCTGGAGCCATGCCGCGCCTTATCAATATGGGCGTTGAACCTTTTCTAATCTCATCGGCAATTAATGCTATCGTGGCCCAACGTCTAGTGAGAAAGATATGCGATAACTGCAAAGCGGAAATTACTGTGCCGCCGGAAGTGAGGGTGGAAGTCGAAAAGGAATTTACCGCCAACAATATTACTACGCCGATAAAGTTTTTTGAAGGCAGGGGCTGCTCAAAGTGTACAGATGGCTATAAGGGCCGCACAGGTATCTATGAGGTGCTGGAAGTGAGTAATGAGATTGAAGATCTAATCATAAAGCGCTCGCCAGCTAACCAAATTCTCGAAGTAGCCATTAAGCAAGGTATGACGACCATGCGACTAGATGGATTCTTGAAAGCAGTAGCTGGAGTGACGACCATTGACGAGGTGATGCAAGCGACCATGCTCAATTAGAATTAGCAAAATAAAATACTAGAGGAGGTAAATGGCCGATAATATTGACGCGCAGGGGATGCAGAGATTATTAGATGCCACTATCGCGGCCAAAGCCAGCGACCTGCATGTAATTGTCGGCAAGGCACCCATACTCCGCGTCAATGGCGACCTTAAGACCATACCAAACACCCAAGTTCTGACGGCACCTCAAGCAGAAGCGTTGGTGCGATCGACGCTAAGGGCTGACATCGCGCGTCGATTAAATGAGTTCAAAGAAGCCGATTTTTCGTTTAGCTATGACCACGTTCGCTTCCGCGGCAATGCGTATTATGAGAAGGGGATGATGGCGGGCGCCTATCGCTTGATCTCCAGTCGTGTGCCCTCACTTGACGAGCTGGGTTTGCCGCCGATTATCAAACGATTCACATCACTTAAGCAAGGGTTTGTTATTGTGACCGGACCTACGGGGCACGGTAAGAGTACGACGCTTGCCAGTATGATAGAACTTATCAACCAAACACGCCAGGAGAATATTATCACAGTTGAAGATCCCATCGAATACGTTTTTTCGCATAATAAAAGTACCATCTCTCAACGTGAGTTGGGAGTTGATACGCATAGTTTTGCCTGGGCGCTTAAATCCGCTTTGCGTGAAGACCCTAATGTCATATTGGTTGGCGAGATGCGCGACCTAGACACAATTGAGGCGGCCCTTACGCTCGCCGAAACCGGACACCTGGTTTTTACAACCCTTCACACCAATGACGCCGCGCAAACACCCAACCGGATTATTGACGTTTTCCCCGCCAACAAACAACCGCAAGTCCGTTTACAGTTAAGCAATACGTTATCAGCTATTATATCGCAAAGGTTATTGCCGAGAATAAAAGGGGGGCGCATACCGGCGACGGAGATCTTAATTGCCAATAGCGCGGTTAAGTCGCTTATCCGTGAAGGCAAGACCCATCAACTAGGTAGCATTATGCAAACCAGCGCTGCCGAGGGGATGGTGAGTTTAGACAAGGTTCTTGCTGATTTGGTAAGCAAGGGAGAGGTGGCGTTAGACGACGCGCTTATGTGGGTGATTGATCAAAAAACCTTCAAGACAATGGTGTATTGATAATAGCAAGCGAAAATAGTATTTTGCAGATTAGGACATCGATACCCAACTTAAATGAATTATGGCTCTACCATTTCTAAAAAAGGTATCAAATACCGAAAAAGCATTTTTTGTTCGGCAAGTTGCAACCATGCTTCAGGCCGGTCTGCCGCTGTTGCGCGCACTTGACATGGTTACCAATCAAACCAAAAACCAGCACTTCCGATTGGTGCTTGAGAATATTACCAGAAAAGTTCGTGAAGGTTATCAGTTAAGCCAAGCGATGGCGGAACACGAAAAGGTTTTCCCTGGGGTTTTTGTCGCCGTCATCCGCTCGGGCGAATCGACGGGGCGCCTGGACAAGGTGATGATAGAGCTGGCTAGCCAGCAAGAGGAAGATAATAAGTTTCGAAGCGGTGTCTATAACGCCATGCTCTATCCGGCGTTTGTTGTAGTGGCGATGCTGGCGATTGGCATCTATCTTGTGTTTGAGGTCGTGCCGCAAATTGCCACGCTTTTCGCAGAGCAACAAGCCAGTTTGCCATGGATGACCAGAACGCTCATCGCAATCGTGAATACTATCACTCATTATTGGTATATATTTATCATTCTAATTATTGGCTTGATTTGGGGTGTGAGAAGTTTTTATCGTACAACAGAAGGACAGCAGATTTACGGTCAGCTAGTTATTAAGGCCCCAATTATTAAGAATCTTAGCACCGGCATCTATATCACGCGGTTTTCCAGAATGATGGCGATGCTTGCCCGCTCCGGCGTGCCAGTACTGGAATCGGTCGAGATTATTCATGACGCAATGAGCAATATGCTTTTCCGCCAATCGATGGACGATATCAAGTCATCGCTTGAACGCGGGTTGCCAATGAGTAAATCTTTAATGGAGAATCCCATTTGGCCGCCGCTCGTCGGACAAATGGTGCTAGTGGGAGAACAGTCGGGCAAAGTAGATGAGGTACTCGACAACGTGGCAAATTATTACGAGGAGCAAGTATCCAACAATATAAAAGGCCTTTCCAGTTTGATTGAACCGGTGCTGATTGTGATACTGGGAATGGGTGTCGCCTTTATTGTTTTTGCCATTTTCCTTCCCATTTATCAACTAACGAGCATAATGTAATAATCACTATGGAATTGTTTTATATCATACTTGTAACATTCTTTGGGCTTGCTTGGGGCTCGTTTTTGAGTGTGGTGATTTGGAGAGTGGATGATGCGAAGTCAATTATTTTCGGCCGCTCAAAGTGCACACACTGTAAAGTAATGATCAAGTGGTACGATCTAGTGCCACTCATAAGCTATGGGATCTTGCGAGGACGGTGTCGCAAGTGCGATGAAAAAATTTCACTGCTCTACCCCTTGATTGAAATTATCTCCGCTACTATCACGTTGTTAATATTCTTTAATCTTGGTTTGGGCTGGCCGGCTTTGGTGGCCTGGCTGATATTCTCGATACTAA
>CAYHTS010000030.1:0-8299 GCA_964359635.1 uncultured Candidatus Saccharibacteria bacterium
CAGGTCGGCCGCCAACCACCAAAGCAACCTGTGGGTCGAGAGCGCTCTCCCTTTTTGCGCCGGATGTTCCACTAGCGCGAGATTCTCCTCCACCTCTCCCCTCCTTTTGCCTGTTTTCCTGTCTGTTGGATTCGAGCGTTGATTCGCGACCTATTCGCGTGAATTCGAGTGATTAATCATATCACTTGTTATTCTATTATCTATTCTCAATTATACATTATCCCGCTCTAATAACCCACAAACTCGATGCTCGAGGCGCCGGCCTTTATTTCGATATTGATTTTCTTTTCAGCTGTTCCATAGTTTTTTGTCTCTTTAAGGGAGTCGTTTATGCTATCGGTCTCAAGACCCTCAAACTTCATCCCCACAAGTCCATTTGCATAGTCAACTCTTAGCCCGCTGGTTTTCGGCACATATATCTTAAGGTTACTGGCACCTGCATTTATTTTGGTCTGGTTAATATTCTGCTTAGTGCCATATTTGATAGCGCCGTCAAATGCGCCGACACCCATCTCCAGGAAGGGAACGTTCAGATTCCGAAGATCGGCATCCAGGACGGTTGCCCCAAGTTTATAGGTAATGTTGACCGGAATTTGGTTAGTAATCGACAGTTTCGTATCGCCTGTTTTTTGCTTGCCGGGCCACCAACCGGCGGGTCCAAATTTCGTCTTTACCCTAACTTCGGCCTTTTCGCCCACTTCCTTAACCCCAATCTCCGGCTCGCCTGCGAAGCTACCGACGCGTCCGACTATCAAACCGCTCGATGTGTCATCTAGTTTAATATTCTGTGCTCCAAGCTCAACAATAAGATCTACCTCTTTTATGGCGCTCGACAGGGGCTCGTCAACGCTTAGTGTCTGTGAGCTGGTATCGCCACGGGTTAATTTTTCGGGAATGAATCCATTGTTATATGCTAGATAGCCAAGCGCTACAAGAACCGCTATCAAGGCCAATCCAACCGCCAATCGCCTGCCTTTGGGCATGGCCTTTTTTGTGAGCATCGATACCCCTCCCAGTATTAGCAACGCCGGCCAAAATCGCCATAACGTCGACCATATAGAAGAATCCAGATAGCCAAAATTAATACCTAGAAGTATCAAGCCAACTACAATGATTACATATGCGCCAAACATGGCTTATTCCCTATTCTTTATTAATAGCCAGATGCCAAAGACGATAATGCCGATAGGCCAAAGCCGCGTGAGTTCAAGCGCTGGAAATAGGTTGTTAAGAAGCATAATAGCGCCGATTAGAACAAGAAGCGCGCCAATCAGCGCCTGACCGCCCACACCGTCCTCACGGGCACCTTCGCCATCCGCTCGAGATACATCTTGCTTCATATCTTCCTCCGTTTTATTGTTTTTTAGTCCCTCTTCGGGCAGAACCGCCCACAATATAATGTACGCTAGTATGCCACTACCGCCAAAGAGCGTAACTAGTACCGCCGCCAACCGAACAACGGTTGGATCCACCCTTAGGTAGTCCGCGAGACCGCCACAGACACCAGCGATAATTCTATTTTTTCTAGAGCGTAATAGCCGCTTATTTTCCATATGGTTTTTATGTTGAGAAAGTCAGTTTTTTATATATATTCCTCGTAAGTTCAACGTCGCGCTGACAATACCTGATAATTTCATCTTTCTTGCCAAGCAAATAATAATCGTAAACCTGGCTGCCGTCAATACCTTGTTTTGACGTGGGTAGCCCTAAGACATCGGCAAGATAATCCAGGCTGCCCGGTTTATGTTCCCTGTGCCACTTCGTCCACTCGTGGTATGTATCATAGACCACGTTGGCGCTGTAACGTCGCGGAAACAAATCGCTGGAAGGTCTGACTTGATGTACGACCGAACGCTGATATATAAACGGCAGGTCAAAATCAAAGACATTGTGTCCTATTACCAGATCGGCGACCCCAGCGAGCTTCCAGAATTTTTCAAGCATATCTTTTTCACTGCCCACAAGGGCGTCTGTGGGTTCATTGTCCTGCGCGTAGCCGATGCAAAATATGCGACCCAACCCACCATCCATCGATGTCGTTCTCAAGAATTCATCGAAGTTGCCTACGCGCTCAACCCCTCGTTTAGCTACCCTTTTTTCATATACACGACGCAACAGCGACTCGTTAGATTTGTCCGCCGGCAGGGTCTCGATATCAAAGTATAGTTTTCTCATAGTGCTTAATATCCTCTATTTTTATCGACTTTTCAATATCATATCGTCCAACTCTGGTTCGCTCCAGTGATTTTAAATATCCGCCGGTACTTAGCCGTTCGCCAATATCTCTGGCAAGAGCCCTAATGTAAACACCGGGCCCCGTCACAACTTTAATTTCGAGTTTGGGCCATGTATAACTAATAATCTCGATCTTTTTTATCTCAATCTCGCGCGAGGACAAAATCACTTCCTTATTACCTCGCGCCAATCTATATGCCCGCGCGCCGTTTATATGAAGCGCGCTATAAACCGGCGGTAGCTGTTTGGTGCGCCCTTCAAAGCTAGTTAATATCTTACAAATCTCTTCTTTGTCTGGTCGGGCTCTGACATTGCGAGATATGATGGGACCTTCGCTGTCGTCGGTTTTGCTTATCGCGCCCAGCTCGATGACCGCGCGATATTCTTTTTCCGTGTTAACTATCACTCCCAATTTCTTGGTCGCGTCACGGCCAATGCCGATAACCAATACACCCGACGCTAGTGGGTCAAGCGTGCCGGCATGACCAACCTTTTTCACGCCCGTGAGTTTTCTTATTCGCGCGACAATATCGTGCGACGTCGGCCCCTTCGGCTTATTGACAGCAATAATACTATCCATATGAAAAGTTAGATGTTAAACGGTTAGGTGTTAGACGTCTGAATTATTATACCCCTAACTTCTAACACTTAACACCTAACGCGTTCGGACGCTACTCAATACAGCAGTCTATCAGCTTCTTAACTATCGAGCCCAATTTGCCAAGGGCGCCATCTTTGGTTTTATCCTGCGAGTTCAGCTGGGTATCGCCAATCTTTTTAACACCGTCGAGTTTTACTAATTTTAAGTTTATACCCCAAAAAAGCGAATGAAGATCATACGCCTTGGCGAACACTTCCTTTGCTTCCTTTTTCTTACCCCGACCTAATTGCTTAGTCCCAACCTCCATGAGCCGCATGGAAGCTGCTAACAGGTGCTTAGAGACGCACCAAACTTCTCCCTCGTAATCCTTGACGATGCGTTTGAGCAGGTCCTTGCGAATTTCGCGCACTTGTTTAAGCAAGTCGAGATACTCGTCCTTGCCGGTTTTCGATGCGGTAAAAAAGAAATGCTCCTCAATGGAAACTAGGTTCATGATCGCGACCGACAGGTCTTCATCGGCGGAGAGGTCGAGTTTGCTTTTTTTAGCATTGCCGACCCTGGCAATTAATTTCTCAATTTCTTTTTCCTTATCGACTGCCATAGCTTATTTAGTTAAATAATAAAATACCACGCTAAGTACCGTCAGCGTACCGACAGTCATAGCGATTTTCTGGAACGGAAAGTGCGCGCGATTGTTGTTGCGCTTTTTCACAAGTAAGTACGTGCCGGCTGTCAGATAGAAGGTTACCGCGCCAATTATCATGCCTAGAGCAAGCTTGTCAACGTCCCATAGTTTGTTCAGCGGATGTCCCATTATATCCTTGTAATAAAGCGGGATAATTATCATAGCTATGTACGCAGAATAAACCAACAAGTCGCGACCGGGAAAACGAATCTTGCGCCCCTCAAGCCATAGGTTGGTCCACATCGCGAGCGATATCGTTATCGCTCCAACCCAAAGACCGGTGATAGTATCATCGACTCCCAGCCAACGCGACAATCCAATGCCGGCGCCAACCGCTACGGTGCACACCGGGCACATGGCATAAGCCGCATGCGGCGCCCCCAAAACAACCAACAAAGATATTACTTTCGGTAAGTGCTTCATATTTTCATCCTACCAAACCCAATACTTATATTCCAGCTCCTAACCGTAAAGTACACCTACGAGGTGTACTTTACGGTAGTTGTGCGACCCTTACACCCGATACACTAAACCCTTGCGTACACCTACGAGGTGTGTTTAACGGTTCATTTCATGCCGATGCGGGCGAAGCTGATAAACAGCAATGTGAAGCCGATAGCCATTACCACGGGCGTCAATACAGATATGAAGTTGATTTTACCGGCTTTAAAAAAGCGCAGGGTCAGAGAATTACTCACTACCGATACGGAGCTTAACGCCATCGCGAGCCCGGCCAACTCGGGACGTAACACCAAACCGATGCCGGCAAAAATTCGCGCCGCGATAGGGATGCCAATAACATTATAGAAAAGCGCGAAAAACATATTTTGCTTGATTTTTGACATTGTTTCTTTTGACAAACCAATCGCCGCGGCCAGCGTGCGTAAATCATTTTGCACAATTACCATACTGCCCGATTCCATGGCCACATCGGTGCCGGAGCCCATGGCTATGCCAAGGTCGGCCTGCGCCAAGGCGGGCGCGTCATTGATACCGTCGCCAACCATGGCAACTATCCGCCGCTGGCGGGAATTTCTATCCAACTTCGCCCCGCTTGGGGCTTCGCTGGACAAGATTTCTAATTTGTATTTTCTAATCTGGGTTCCCTCTTGTAGGGCTTTGATAATCGCTGATTTTTCTTGAGGCAAAACGCCAGCGAGGACGTTTTCGATGCCAACTTGCCTTGCAATAGCGCGCGCTGTTCGCTCGTTGTCTCCCGTTACCATCCATACTTCCTGCCCCATGGAGCGCAGTTTTTTGATGGCTTCGACCGATGTTGCTTTTATCGTATCCGCTACGGCTATTAGCCCCGCCACCTCGTTCCCGACTGCCAAAATCATCACGGTCTTCCCTTCGTTTTCAAGTTTTTCCATTTGGCTCGCCACCCCGACAGATACCGGAATATTGAATTCTTGCATCAATGCCACATTACCCAGCCAAACTTTGACCTTCTTGCCTCTTTCTTTTAGCTCTCCAACAACACCCTTACCCTCAACGGCTTTGAAGCCCTCAACCGTACCAATCTCTAGCTTTTTCTCTTTGGCGCGAGTTACTATCGCCTCCGCCAGCGGATGTTCCGACTGCCTCTCGAGTGATGCGGCAATTCGCACAACCTCGTTCTTGCGACTATTCGATATTGGATCTTGAGAATTATTTGTGAATTGTGGTTTGTGATTTGTGATTTCAAACACGTCTGTGACCGTTGGTTTTCCTATTGTGATGGTACCGGTTTTATCAAACACAATGGTATTGACCCTACAGGCAATCTCTAAGGGTTCGCCGCCTTTGATTAATATTCCCTGTTTAGCGCCTTCACCTATGCCCACCATTAGCGCCGTTGGCGTTGCTAGACCTAGAGCGCAAGGGCAAGCAATAACAATCACCGCCGTAAAGGCCATGAGGGCGTAAGCCAACCCGCCACCTAGGATGAGATACCAAACCACGAAAGTCAGTATCGCCACGCCTACAACCATCGGCACGAAATATGTTGAAATTCTATCGGCAAAGTCCTGAATAGGCGCTTTGGAGCCCTGTGCTTCTTCCACGAGGCGAATAATTTGCGCTAACACCGTGTCTTTGCCTATCCGTGTTACTTCATACTCAAAACTGCCTGTCTTGTTTATAGTCGCGCCGATAACAGAATCACCGATTTTTTTTGCCACCGGCAAGCTCTCGCCGGTAATCATCGATTCATCAACCGCCGATGAGCCCTTGGTGAGTTTGCCGTCGAGTGGGACCTTCTCACCGGGGCGCACCAGGACAATATCACCGACACGAACTTCGCCAATCGCGATATCTAGAGTTTTATCGTTCCTGATAACTCTGGCTGTTTTCGCCTGAAGCCCCATTAGTTTCTGGATGGCTTCCGAAGCGCGACTTTTAGCCTTAGCCTCCAGCCATTTGCCAAGCGTTACGAAAGTTATCAGGAAGGCCGCTGTTTCAAAATAAATTTCCGGCACCTTCATTCCCTCCAAGCCAATTATTGAAGTAGTCCGTAGATAGTAGCTCACCAAACTGCCAATGCTATAAAAGTATGCCGCGGATGTTCCAATGGCAATTAGGGAGTCCATTCCGAACATGCGTATGCGCAAATTCGACCAGAGTCCGCGATAAAAACTGGCGCCAATAATAAACTGTACGGGCGTAGCTAAAGCTAGGGAGATTAGAGCGGCATAAGGCAGTATGCGCGCGCCGGGCAACCACGCGGCAAAATCAAGAAACATAAAGTAAAGCATCGGCGAACTCAAGATAAAACTCCATAAGAATTTGCGCCATAGCGTATTGGTTTCCCGCGCTTTCCTATTGATTTCCAACGCAGTGTCCGCGTCATCGACAACCGCCGCGCCATAGCCGGCCTTTTTGATAGCGTCAACAATCACCCCTGTATCGGAACCTTCAAAAAGCATGCTCGCCTTTTCGGAGCCATAATTAACATTGGCTTCCTTAACGCCCGGCACTGCTTGTAGCGCGCCGCTAATTATTTTGGCGCACGACGCGCAATGCATACCACTGATACTTAATGTGATTCTTTGGTTTGCCATATTAAATCCTATAGATATTTGGCGTGCGCTTTACTCGACGACCTTAAACCTTCCGGTGTACATTCCCATAGCGCAGCTAAAACGCAACGTTCCGGTTTCGTCGGGCGTAAACTCAAATTCATTCTCTCCGGGTTTCAAGTATTCCTGAATTCCCATGGCGGGGAGCATGAGCGCGGAAGCACAAGAATACTGGGTTTTAGAATTGACTATCCATTTCACCTTAATACCCTTCTTGACCTCAAAATAGTCCGGTTCGTAACCATAAGCGACCTGATCCATTCGCGCAATCTGCACACCCTCTCCTAGCTCAACGTTCTTGAGAGAGGAATTAGCCGGAGAAGCAGGAGGCGGTGCTGAAGTGTCTTTGGTTATCGGTTTTGACAAATCAATCACGCCCCAGCCGGTAAGATTGATGCCGTGCGTCAAATTAACAATCGCCAGCACAAATACCAAGGCGCCGGCAAAGCGGTAGAAATTCTTCATCGCGTTCCCTCCTAAAAGTGACACGACTCCACCAATACCCAGTAGCCCGGGTGCCGTACCTAGCGCGAAGATACTCATAATAAGCGCGCCGGCAATAAAACTCCCCGAAGTGACAGCGTAAATTTGCATGGCTTGTGTAAAGCCGCACGGCAGAAAAAAAGTTAGCGCGCCGCCAACAAGCGCGTTCTTATTGCTATATTCCCTTGTCTCGTGCCCCTTCATACCCAGCGCCTTACTGATTGTCGACGGCATAGCTACAACACCAGCGGATACTCTGGGAAATAATTCTGTAAGCTGGATGCCTAAAACCAGCATTACTGAACCGACAATAATTGTAATCAATCCTAACATCGTGCCTGACAGTTTGAACGCTTCACCGGCCAGAGCAATTATTCCACCCAAGACAAAGTAGGATACGATACGGCCTAGATTAAAGAATAAGTGAGGTCGAAATTTTTGCGCTGGAGTTGCCATTGGATGCTTTTCACCGTAACGTGCCGCGAAGCCCAATACCAGCCCACCGACCAAAGCCATGCACGTTGACAGCCCAGCCGTCAGCCCAACTACTAAAACAATCAGTAAGCTTGAGGGCTGGCCACCGCCGAAATTAATATTGTTCAAGCCAAGCCAGCGCAGAATGTAATATAGAGCAACCAATACTACAGCTGATATTGCCAAACTACGATATACTTTTGGATCGCGGTTTAGCCACGGCGTATCGTCTTCTTTTTTATTACCGCCGCTGTCATCAAAAGAGGTGATAGCGTATCCCGCGTTCCTTATGACATTGGCTATTACCTTTTTATCAATTGCGTCCTCGGAAAATATTTCCACCAGGCCCATATTGGCATTGACATTGACTCTACTCACACCACACACCTTTCTTAGCTCTCCACCCAATAATATCTCGCATGAGCGACAATGCATGCCTTTTACGGATAATACAATCTTCTCCATTGCTTTTGCCCTTTTCGGTTATTTGTTGGATAATTTTGATACTTTTAGAATCTCTTCTATCATTTGGCGCTTGCGTTTTGTGTTGGTTGAACTCATGGCCTTAGCAAAACAACTACCCAGGTGGTCTTCCATGATCATCTGATGGGCCGCTTTGAGAAGACCTATGGCTGCCAAATTTTGCTGCATTACGTCAATGCAATATTTTTCTTCCTCCAGCATGTGGATAACTTTATTGATCGAGCCCTTTGCCTTTTTAAAATTATTCATAATATTGTCGTAGTGAATGGACATCGTTAC
>CAYHTS010000031.1:0-8273 GCA_964359635.1 uncultured Candidatus Saccharibacteria bacterium
ATCGTCAGCCGGCTACTGCCGCTAGCTAAACAGGTGTCATGGAATTGGCTCAAAGGCGTCTTTCGCGAAATTGCGAAGATTGATGAAAGTATAAAAAATGGTAAAATTGAAGCAGTGGCCGGAATTGAGGTTCTGGTTTATAATTTGCTGATTCTACATGGCTATGCAAATACTAGCGCCAAACTCATTGCTCACAGTTAATTTTTCATTGACCTAATCCATAGAAATCACAAGATACAAGAAACAATAACCAAACAAATTCCAAGTAGCCAAATTTCAAAGTGCCAAACGCTAAAGTTTTGAGTATTTGTGTATTTGAATTTTGTTTGTATCTTGTATCTTGGTTATTGTATCTTCTTCCTAAAATATCCTAATATGCCCCGTCGTCACACCGCCTGGCAAGAAGTCACGAAAGGCACCTCTCTGCTTTGGCGCAAGATGATATTCTTCCTCGTTATCGGCATCGGCCTTTTCGGCGCCACTCGATTTATGGGCATTACCTTGCCCAATCTTCGCTCCGCTTCGCCTAGCGCCATCACAGAAAGTACGCAGGTTTCCGCGGATCTTAGCGATAATGCCTCCACCACCAGTTACTTAAGCGATACTTACAAACTAAACCTGCGTCTCGACGAACGAGGCAATTTATTCGCCAACGATTTCGCAGTCAAAGAAAAAGTTACCGCCACCGCCTCAAGCGACGAATTGCGCTACATTGTCCTTGACGGCTCCAGCGCCGAATCAATCAATGCCGGTTTTTACTCGCAAGCCACCATCACGCTTCAATTGCCCGAGGCAATCAAGCAAAACGACCTGAACGCCGACCAGCGGCGGCTCATCGGCACTCATGGTGCAACAACAGAACCAAGTTACTTTCTGGACAATAAAACGATTGTCTTTCGCGCTACCGATGTTTCACCCTCGGCAATACTTACGGTGCTTGTCCAATTTCCACAAGGATATTTTGACTTAGGCGCCACCAGCGGCATCGAGAGACGGATATTAAGCTTGTCGGGCATAACGTGGCTGGCCGTCAGTATAGCGATGCTGATAGTCGCATTCGTCATTCTTTTCGCGGTTTTTAGAAAATCAACCGGCAGCTCGGCCCACCAACCGCCGGCCTATCTCTACAAACAGCCACCCGTAACGATGTCACCCGCTCTTGTCGGAATCTTAATGCACGGCCGCATTCGTCCCAAAGAGATACTGGCCACCGTCGTTGACCTTGCTAAACGGGGATTTCTGGGTCTTGAGGACAGAAATGGTGAGTTGGTTATTTACAAAAAACAAATTCGCGACCAGGCCTTATGGCAATCGCTACTACCATTTGAGAGATTTCTCGTCGAAGAGTTTTTCGGTAAAAAAAGCACTCTAAGCACAGTTGACGAATTCCGCGAGCGCGCGGGCAAGGAGCTCTTTAGCCGTCGCGTAACCGAAATATACGATCAGCTCTACAAAGAAGCGATGAAGCTCGGCTTGTTCGAGGAGAATCCAGCCCGAGTTCACGCCAAATATAAATTTTACACCCTCGGCTTTTTCCTACTAAGTTTGGCGGGTTTTCTTTATGCCATAGTTCTGGCTCCAGATCCAAAATATGTTCTAATATTTTGGGCGGCGATGATAGCCATCTCACTGCTGGCAACTTTTTTCGCCACGCGCATCTCAACTCGCACCGCGCTCGGCAAGCAGCACCTTGACGGGTGGCTGGCCTTTCGCAATTACCTCGCGCTCGGTAAAATTATAGACCTAGACACCGCGTTAGGCGAACAATTTGAGGCCTATCTACCCTACGCTATCGCTATGGACGCGGAGCTCGAGTGGGCGGGACGGTTTGCCGAGCGCGACTTTCACTTGCCGCCTTGGTACGGCGCGGCGCAGGATATTTACGATGCCCAAGGTTTTGCTAATAGTTTCTTCCCGCTTCTCGGGCGCTTCAGCGAACAACTGGCATTTATGAAAGAACCTGTCTTAGATTAATGACAAATTTCTAAGTACTAATTTCTCCCGCTTCCTGCGGGACCCCGCCAAAGGCGGTGGTAATCAAATCCCAATGATCAAATACTCAAAGCAAGTATTCGAACTTAGTGTTTTGAATTTTGTTGGAAATTGGAAATTTGGATTTTGGCGTTATCAATGTTCTGACATTGATTTACTATTTATCCTACGGAGGGCTGCCTGGACTACTTCACGGTCGCTCCAAGGTATGTGGCGGGTTCCAACAACCTTGTAGCTCTGGTCACCCATGCCGGTAATAAGCACGACATCTCCTCGCTCCGCCATAGTGATGGCTTTTTCAATGGCATCTACTCGTTGAGGTACCTTGAAAAAATTGTGGCCGAGCTTCATGTCGCGGCCCTTACCGGCGCCGCGCGGTACGCCGGCTGCCACCGCCTCTATTATCTGCGCCGGATCCTCCGTATAGGGTTCTTCGTCGGTTACCATAACTATGTCAGCAAAGCGGCCGGCGAGCGCGCCTAGAAGAGGGCGCTTAGTTTTATCGCGGTCGCCGGTGGCGCCCAGTACCGAAATCAGCCGGCCACGCACAGACGGTTTAAGCGCTTTATAAACCTTTTCAAGGGCATCGGGCGTGTGGGCGTAATCAACTATCACCGTAAAGGGCAGTTTTCCCTTTGCGTCATCGAGAGTTACTGATTCCATGCGTCCCGGCACCTGTTCTACAGTTTCGAGTCCTTTTTTAATATTCGCCAAATCAGCGCCTAACCCAAGCGCCAGCGCGCTGGCACACAGAGCATTAGCCACATTAAACTCCCCGGGCAAGCGCAAATCAACGGCGATTTGCCCTTCGGCCGCCACTAGAGTAAAAAGCGTCCCAACGCCCTCCGTGAGAATCTTTTTGGCCGTCACGTCTGCATCGCGCGAGGCGAGACCGAAGCTTCTTTTTTGCCCTGCCGGTTCACGCCAAAACTCATCAAATGCCTCATCGTCACGATTCACCACACTTAGACGGTGCGGCAAGGAGAACAGCTTGAGCTTTACGGCCTTATATTGCTCCATGGTGCCATGATAATCCAGGTGATCGTGGGAAATATTAGTGAGCGCCAAAGCGTCGAAATGCAATCCCCAGATGCGATGCTGGCTAACGGCATGACTGGTTGTTTCAATAACCACATCCGTACATCCTGCCCGACGCATTTGCCGTAAATATTTTTGCATCAGAAACGGACTGATGGTAGTCATATTGAGCTGATTTTGAACCTGTTTGCCGTCAAAACCAAAACTGACCGTTGTCAGCATGCCCACCTTGCGGCCGCTAGCCGCGAGAATCGAGCGCAACAAAAAACAGGTCGTTGTTTTACCATTAGTACCGGTAATGCCAATAACTCGCATCCCCCTCGATGGAAAGCGATAGATGATATTAGCCAGC
This sequence comes from uncultured Candidatus Saccharibacteria bacterium, assembly GCA_964359635.1. GTDB lineage: Bacteria > Patescibacteriota > UBA1384 > UBA1384 > UBA1384 > DATEBX01. Next base: position 3,383 of record CAYHTS010000031.1, read on the forward strand.
GCCGCCAACTTCCAGTGGTAGATACTGACGAGCCAACGCGGCACAACACTTTTTATAACTTTTTTGAAAGACATATCTAGCAATTTCTAATTAGTGAATCGAAAAACTATTTCCCTCCGTCATTGCGAGGAGTCCCGACCCCTGTGTGGTCGAGGACGACGCGGCAATCTCATATCTAACGAGATTGCTTCGCCCCGCTGGGGCTCGCAATGACACTACTATATTATTTCTACTTTGGGTTAGTTGATTCACGTTAATTAGAATAATTTATCTCCTATCTGCCTCTCAACTTCTCTCCAATCCTATATAACTTATAAAATCTCGGATTATAAAGCTTATCATAACTGCCTATGATATTCACATATTTGCCGCCGAAATTTTCCTTGAAGCGAGAAAGACCTACCCATTTGTGCTTATCGTTAGCGTCTGCCGGCGCCACGCCGAGCAAATCATAGGAGCGACAGTTGCGTTTTTTGGCTTCCTGAATAATGACCCAATGAAGAGCGAACGGCGCCATGACCTCTTTGTGCTCGCGGCTCGAGCCGCCGTATACGTAACTGGCAACATCCTCGTAGAAAGTGACAATCGCCGCCGCCAGCGGCTTATCATGCAAATAGGCGATAAATACGCGGGCATAACCTTTGGCGCCCAATATATCAACCAAATCGTGAAAATAATCTAAGCTTCGACCTTTAATCTTCTCTCGTTTAACCGTCTCGTTATAGAGGCCGTGGAAAATGGCAACTGGGGAAATATTCCGCGTTGATGCTTGGGGCCGATTGGCATCCTCTTGGATTGACTTTACATCGTCTGAGCGCCCCCAAAATTCCAGTTCGTGATTAATGCTCTCGACCCTATGTTCGCTGGACGATTTGTAGTCGGCAACATGCAGACCATGCCGTGCCGCCAAACGGATATTGTAACGGCCTTTTTGCTTCATTTGCTCAAATACTTCCCGCTCGCTCCGCCTAATGTCCAAGACGCGGCGATGTTCCGGCTGAACCTCCTCAAAGGCCTTCTCGAAACCCTTTAAGCTCTCCCCCAGGTACGATTGCCGCTCCGCGACGGGAGTCGCAATTTCTATCCTCGCAAAAACAGCGCCCGTTTTGACAGCCAGCGCGTCGAGTGCATTTTTATCCATATCGTGCAGTTGAACTTGGTCAACCTCTGGGATATAGAGAAAGCATCGGCCCATCGGCAACTTATGCTCAAGCACCAAGACATCGCTCAACCAGTGCGGCGTTTGGCCGTATTTTTCTTTTAGCGTCGCCCACTCTTTGGTTTGAAGGATAGAACGGTACATATGCAATAATTCAAAAGTTAAAAGTCAAAAGTCAAAATTATGGATGCTGATTCTTTTCCTGACTGCTGGATTCGAGCGTTGATTAGCGACATATTCGAGCGAATTCGAGTGATCGAATATTGACTTTATTGTAGCTTATGCTAACCTATTAAGCTAGAGCAAACGCCAAGATCGAGTATGCTAAATAAGGGAGGTAGTTCGTCTTGAAACGAACGGAACAAGCCCCGCAAGGTGCAGTCGTTGGTGCTCTCGTGGAGGCAACGGCAATCGTATTGGCGGGATTCATCTTGTACGTCTCGCTCATACACGCCGATTGCCTCAACGCCGCTATTCCTCTGGCTGGATTGGGAGCCTGCCTGTTACCGATTCTCTGGTACGGACAACGCTAGGTGTTAAGGACTGCTGGGGCAGGGGCGTTAGCCCCTGCCCTTCTCCATTCTCACTCTTGTCATCCCCGACTTGATCGGGGATCCAGACACCCAGCGTATAATCTTTCCTATGAAGCAATTATTTAGACTTTTAGCCATAGAAACCTCCTGCGACCCCACTTCGCTCGGAGCTACGCGGGGCAGGAGTCGAATGACTAACGTTTAACTTTTCTATGAAAAATATACATAGGATTTTATCCATCGAGACAAGTTGCGACGAGACGGCGGCGGCAGTCGTGGAATTCCAAGCCAATCTAGATACTATTACCCCGCTTTCGTCAGTCATTGCCAGCCAAATCCCGCTTCATAAGCAATATGGTGGCGTGTACCCAGAAATGGCCAGCCGCGCCCACAGCCAGAAGATATTGCCGGTTGTGAGCGAAGCATTAGCCATCGCTAAAATTCGAAGTACGAAGCACGAAGTACGAAAGATGTCATTGCGAGCGACTTCTGAGGAGCGCGGCAATCTAACCGTCTCCGGTCATCCTGAGCTTGTCGAAGGATCTGGGCCCAGATTGCTTCGCCCCACTGGGGCTCGCAATGACAAAATATCTGCCAAAATTAGAAATTCCGTTACTGCGATAGCAGTGACGGCAGGCCCTGGCCTCGCCGGCTCTCTTATTGTCGGCGTCGAGTTTGCCCGCGGCCTGTCTGCCGCGACAGGTATTCCGTTGGTGGCGGTGAATCACCTGGAGGGACACATATACGCCAACTTCGTTGGCGCAAATAGCAAGCTCCAAGATACAAGCTCCAAACAAATCCCAAATTCTAAAAATCAAAAATCCAAACAATTTCCAAATTCCAACAATCAAAACTCCGAACAAGTTTGCGATTTGGTATTTGGTGCTTGTGATTTACCACTAAAGCCAGTATTCCCCTTGCTAGCTTTAGTGGTTTCCGGTGGTCATACCATGCTGGTTCTTATGCGCAAGCACCTCGACTATAAAATCATCGGCTCAACGCTTGATGATGCCGCCGGCGAGTGTTTCGACAAAGTTGCCCGCATGCTCGGTCTGCCCTACCCGGGCGGCCCGGCGCTTGAGAAGCTGGCGCGTGAAGGCAATCCCAAAGCATACGACTTTCCACGTTCGATGCTGCATTCGAAAGATTTTAATTTTTCCTTCAGCGGCCTCAAAACAGCCGTCTTTTACAAGCTCCGCTCCCTCGGCCTTGTTGACAGCCATGCCAACCCCATTTCCCCCCCTGCCCGAGAATATAAATTAGCTAACGGCAATTCTAATTCCGTTTCCCCTCCTGCCCGAGGAGGGGCAAGGGGTGGTGGGAGTAATTATCCGCGACCATCCGCGTCTACGTCCGCGACTATCCGCGACATCGCCGCTTCCTTCCAACAGGCCGTCATTGATGTTCTTGTTGCCAAAACCCTGCGCGCCGCCCAAGAACTTGGTGTAAAATCGATAATTGTCGGCGGCGGCGTCATTGCTAATTCAGTACTGCGAGATGCCCTTCAAGACCCCCACAAACTCCCCCTTGCCAAGGGGGAGAGCAAGAGGGGGTTCAAAATTTACCTTTCGCCGAGGGAGCTGGCGACGGACAACGCATTGAGTATCGGGATTGCCGGCGCTTATCATTTCATAAAAGGTAATACTATTCCGTGGCAAAAGCTCGACGCCAACGCCTCTCTGCGGCTTTAGTCTGTAGACCACGCTTCAGCGTGAGATTCCCCGTAGGCCAAGGTTTACCTTGTCCGCCCAAGCTGAAGCTTGTACTACGGCTCTCCGACTTTCGCGTGTTAATTTGAAACCTAATTCGAGTGTATTCGCGTGTTATTTTATAACCTTGAAAATTCGCCAATTTTCAGGTTTAATGGGCTTATGGCTCAAGAACTGCCCAAGGCATACAATCCCCAAGAATACGAACAAAAGATCTACGAAATGTGGGAGAACTCGGGCGCATTCGCACCCGATGCTTCAAGATACAAGATACAAGATACAATAACCAAAAAAGATAAGTCCGAACTTGCAACTTGCAACTTGATACTTGATACTTCCACGGCAGAAGGTAAACCATTCGTGGTGGTCATGCCTCCTCCCAACGTTACCGGCACACTCCACATCGGCCACGCCCTTTTCGCCACTCTCCAGGACATCATAGTGCGCTACCACCGACTCAATGGGGATGAAACACTTTACCTGCCGGGCACCGACCACGCCGGCATCGCCACCCAGTCCGTGGTCGAAAAAGACCTCGCCAAACAGGGCGTTCGCCGCCGCGACCTTGGCCGAGATGAATTTGTCAAAAAAGTTTGGCAATGGAAAGAGCATTATCATGAGCGTATTACCAAACAATTGCGCGCTATTGGTGTGTCGGCCGACTGGGGCCGCGAGGCCTTCACACTCGACGATAAACGTTCCGAGGCGGTTAATGTCGCTTTCAAGAAACTTTACGACAAAGGACTTATTTACCGCGGCAATTACTTAGTCAATTGGTGCCCCAAGTGCGGCACCGCCATTGCCGATGACGAAGTGGAGCACGAAGAGCAAAAGGCGACGCTATATTATTTTCGCTATGATAAATTTTTTCCCATTGCCATCGCCACTACACGGCCGGAAACTAAGTTAGGCGACACGGCGGTGGCGGTGCACCCCGAGGATATAAGGTATAAAAAATTCGTCGGCCAAACATTTGAAATCGACCTGAACGGGGTTAGACGAAGAATAAAAATCATCGCCGACAAGATTGTGGACAAGGACTTCGGTACTGGTGCTGTCGGCGTCACTCCCGCCCACTCGGCGGCCGACTGGCAACTGGCCGAAAAGCATAAACTCGAAAAAATAAAGATTATTGACGAGCATGGGCGTATGACCGCCGAAGCCGGCCCCCGCTATGAGGGCTTGACCGTGACTGCCGCTCGGGAAAAAATCGTTGAATACCTGAAGTCGCGCGGTTTGCTTGAAAAAGAAAAAGCCATAGATAATAGCTTGAGCGTCTGCTACCGGTGCCACCGCGCCATCGAACCCCTACCATCACTCCAGTGGTTCGTTAAGATGAAGCCGCTCGCCGCCCAAGCCCTCGCCGCCGTACGTGATGGTAAGATTAAAATCATCCCTAAGCGTTTTGAGAAGGTCTATATTCATTGGCTTGAGAATATTCGCGACTGGTGCATCTCAAGGCAGCTCTGGTGGGGACACCAAATTCCTGT
>CAYHTS010000032.1:0-6406 GCA_964359635.1 uncultured Candidatus Saccharibacteria bacterium
AGAAGTAGTTGTCGATGGGGTGGTGGAAGACGTAGTGCTGGACGAGGAACCCGAACCGCTAAAATAATACCACGCGGCGGCAGCGGCCAGCGCGACGAGTATTATCAAAAGGACTATCATGCGTCCCTTGCCGCCACCTTGGGGGGCTGGCGCGGGTGATGGTTCCATGCCACTAGCAGGTGGAGTTGGCGCTGGCGCGGGGCTAGTTGCTGGCGCGGGGGCGTTTTGGTCGCCGCTGGGCGGGACCACTGGTTGATCTGCCATATGAATCCTCCTAATATTTTACATTAGCTGTTTCTATTTGATAGCCAAACATATTATACCACCTTTTTTGTTATCAAGATTTGACACTGCTTACAATAGTGTTCTTGACAGTTTCAGGCAGAAGATTGAGTTTGGCGATTTCGCTAAGTGGCGCTTGAACAACCTCATAGGTGCCGTGGCGGGGGTCGTTACCCGGTTGGAATTCGGGGCCGTCGCCGGTGCCGAGCGTGCCGCCCGATGTTTGGCAGAGGTAAAAATATTCCATCTCAATTTCGCCAAGTCGTTTGTAGGGTATGCTAGCTATCAGCCATCCAATGGCGACATTTATGCCCAATTCTTCTTTTATTTCTCTAATAAGAGCTTCAAGTATGCTCTCGCCTCGTTCGACGCCGCCGCCGGGGCAGACATAGTAGGTATTGCCGTTTTTCACGCGTTTTATAAGCGTAATTATTCCATGGTCAATGATGATGCCCCTGGCTCGTTTTCTCATATGATATGTATTATTGGAAGATAATTAGATTAGAACAATTAGGATTAGGCGCAAACCAATGCCGAAAGTTATGCCATGTGATAAGATAGGTTAGTATCACTGCTATAGCCATCATCTCATCAATTATTAACCAATAAAACTATATGGACATTCATACCTACCTGATTGTCGCGCACGTCATTGGAGCCGTGCTTGGCGTGGGGACGGTAACTATGCACGATTTGCACATATATCGGGCTATCGGTGACAGAGATTTAGCCGTTGCTTTTCAAAAAAGCGAAGTGTTTTACAGCCGGGTAATTCAGATTGGTCTGGCGCTTCTCGTGGCCAGCGGTTTATATTTCATGTTCAGCCGCCCCGTGCTTTGGTCAAGCGAGAAGATATTGACAAAACTCGGGCTGGTGGTTCTGCTAGTTCTAAATGGCGCGGTGATAAACTTTATCCTGCGCCGCCGCGCCGGCAAATTATCTCCGGATGATTGGGCAACTAAGTCCAAATTGCTCAAAACGGAAATATTCTTTAGATTGCCCTTTGATGCCACCTCTTTCTCCGGATGGTACGCGGTGCTCTTTTTGGGCGCTGTCGGTCGCCAGGCCTGGCATCCAGCGCTGATAATCATCGGCTATATTATATTTTACGCAGCGGTTTTCACTGTTTTTAGAACGGTACTCATTAAACGCCTCGGCGTCCGATAAATAATCCTGACTTACTTACACGACTTACACATTGCATATCGTTCGAGCCCATAGAGGTGAGAACTTCTCTCTCCACCAGGGTTCGAAGATAATTAGGCGTAGGTCGTGTCGTGAATATAAAATTAACGAGTGGTTTGAAGGGAGGACTTATATTCCTTAAGGTCAACATATTGGCCGGAGAGAGGCTCGAACCACTCGACCGCGCCCGAGCTTGTCACGCGGAAGGTGGCGATCATAGGCGAAAATTGCGGGTCGCCGGCGCATGTTTTGCCGTCGTGTTTCTCGCGAAGCTCGAGCGCTTTTCCGCCGTCCCTATCGTAAGTTCTGGAGAATACGCAGGGGGAATCGGTCCAGTAAACGTCAATCCCGGCCGCTTTTACCTGTTTCTTGACAGTGTCAAAGGTTGCCTGGTCATTGGCAGTATCGACAGTGGTTGATGCGAGTTCATTTGATGCTGATTTGTTCGGCATTAACCAAATAACCAATGCAATCACCGCAGTCGCCGCCACCACCGCGACGAAAATAAGCAATATTATCTTTGTTAGTTTCATGACCGGTAATTGATTGGCATGGCAGCAGACTATTACGGAAACATATATATTATAGTGCGATTTATGGAATTACACAAAAAGCCCATCGCCAAAGTCCCCAATGCCACCGACCAACCCTTGAAAGTATTCTTCGAGCGAAGCCCCCACGGGGGGCGAAATCGAGAGGTATCATGACGTTCTCGACTCATCGGATTCGCTCGAACGATATCCTTCTATTCTTCGAGCGAGTCCCACAGGGACGAGTCGAGAAGCACCAAGCTAGTTCTGGGTTAGTAGGCGTAACATTGATATAATAAACAAAGATAGTAATTAAATGGATCGGTTGAGTTCTTAAAGGAGGAAAGTGAAGAAAGCTACGGCTGGTATTGTATGGTTCGCATTATCCCTGCCTCTTGTTGCTTCGATTATCCTTGCTAACTCGCCGTCCGCTAAGGCCCTCGAATCCTATACTGCATATGCCACCGAAGATACTTGGATTAGTTCTCAATTCCCAACAACCAATTACGGCGGCGCGACTAATCTTTTTGAGCTGTACAATACTTCCGGTCCCAAGGAGGGTAGGGTATTATTCAAATTTGACCTAAGCGCCATACCGGCCGGATCAACAATATCAATGGCTACTCTCTTTGTTTACTCCCTGTCAGATGCTCAATCGTGTTATGGACAGCCATCCGGGAACTTTTATGTTTCTCAAATTAACTCCTCCTGGAGCGAATCGACGGTTACGTGGAGCAATCAGCCGACAACTTACGCCAATACGTCCAATCTGTTTAGTTGCGGGACAACTGGTTATATCCCCTTGGACGTAAAAAATATTGTTAGTGGCATCGTTAGTGGGGAATTGCAAAATAATGGCTTGATGATTATTGGCCTACTTAATTCGACAAACTGGCAAAGAACAATTAGGAGTCGTGAAACCGGCCAAAATTCGACCGCGAAAGTCGTGGTTAGCTATACATTACCCTCGCCTTCGCCGGCTCCAACGGAGACACCGGCGGATAGTTCGAGTCCGAGCAGTCAAGCACCGAGCGCGACTGCTTCTACTTCAAGCCAACCAGGTGTAACTGCCGGAACCAATGCCGCTCCTTCGGCGACGACCTCTTCATCCATAAAACCGCCCGGCGAGCTAGCGGTGCAAGACGTTTCAAGTAATGTACCATCCATAAAACTGTCTTGGCAAAAATCGGCTACCACGAGCATATCCGGCTACAAGGTTTATCGCAGCGAGAAGGAGAAAGAGAATTTCAAAAACATTGCTATAACCGAAACCAACACACTGTCCTTTACCGATACGAGTGTGGAGAATGGTAAGGCATATTATTATTTCGTTAGAGCATATAAAGACAAACTTGAGTCGGCAAGTTCGAAGACCGTTTCACTTGCTCCCGCCGTCAAAACAGTTACCGAACAGTCGGCATCAACACCTTCTGCCGAGTCGCAAAGAGACGATGGAGGAATGTCTGTCTGGAGAAAATGGTCACTAATCGGTTTGGTCGCGGGTCTGATAATGCTAGTGGGATTACTTGTTATTTATGAAATACTATTCAAAAAAAGACCGCCTAAGCCACGCAGCACTCATAATAATAGATAGTTGGATTGCTCCGATGCCAGAGACCTCCCAACGCTTTTTTAGGAGGCAGTGACTCTTTGTGTCGGAGTGTCACTTGGAAAATTATTGATTTTCTGACTCGAAAAAGGTAGTCTAATTATGGTTTCGCGCATTGACAATGAAAAATATATTCCGCGGTAGCTTCAGCCGAAGGCTGATCGGCCTCTGGCCGACAACGGTATAGCAAACAATAATTATAAATATGTATTATGTATATGTTTTAAGAAGCATTGTCAGTAAAAAAAGATACACTGGCCAAACTTCGAAAGATGTTCTTGAGAGATTGATTGAACACAATAAAGGATGTAATAAATGGACAAGGGCTAATAAGCCGTTTGAAGTTGTTTATACCGAACAATATGCAACGAGGACAGAAGTAATCAAGAGAGAACATTTTTTGAAGTCCGGCCAAGGAAGAAAGTGGCTAGACCGAAAATTGAAAAAGTAATTATATTCCGCGGTAGCTCAACGGTAGAGCAAATCCCTGTTAAGGATAAGGTTGCTGGTTCGAATCCAGCCCGCGGAGCCACCCTTTGCCAAGGCTACGGAGTGGTGCAACCATCCCACGTCGTCCACGATTGGAACAATCGGGACTATGCGGGATTGTTTATTGCGGGTGGATGAGAAGTTTACCCTGAGCGAGTCCTTCGATATTACTCAGGATAAATCAGCGAGTCGAATGGGAATCCAGCACATGGAGCCATTATTACATACCAAAAATACCCCAAATCGATTGAAAGTATTCCTAAAAAGGTCAGCTACTTAGAAGACCCATGAGACCGAAGGGGCCGCCGAAAAAGCTAATTACCAGCCAGATTACTATTAGGAACAGGACACAGCCGCACCCGCAACCGCCACAGACCCAAAGCCAGGTACCTGCCCGACTACGTTCAGGCGGGTTGGAGGATTTATTTTCCTCTTGCGCAGGCGCCGCCGGTTGACTAGGGCTGGCTTCGGCTGGCTTGGCCGGCGCCGGCTCTGGCTCTTTGGTCTCGGCCGGTTTTTCTTTTTCCTCTACCTTCTTCTCTTTCTCTGGTTCGGGTGCTACTTCTTTGGCACTTACTGGTTTTGCTGACTTAGTATCTTGGGGCTTCTCTGTCTTGGCATCGACAGTTTTTTGGGCTTTGTCGCCTTCTAATTTTTTTATCATATTTATATTTTACCACGACTTAGTCCGTAGTTCTTTCCGCAGTAATCTATTATTTACTGCATAACCCATGTACACTTCCGAAGTGTGCAATTAGCAGGTTCAGATTTTGGAGTTTGGGCAAGCTGAAGCTTGGGCTACGAAATACTTTTGATTTTTGGCTTAATATGCTAATCGCGAAGTCGTGTATAATATAGTTGTGCGAATAAATAAACCAACATCTTTTTGGGTTTTTCTACTGGTTGTTGCTGTAGTTATCACCGGCTGGCCATTCTCGCGAGCTTATGCTTTGGCGCCGATTGACCAGTCGTGCCAATACGCCATCAATCCCAACTCACCCTATACCTTTTTGAGCCACACGCCTAGTCAGGTTATGACGCCGACCAAAAACACACTCGATGCGATAGCGGTATATGTTAGAACTGATATTGGCGGTACTTCTCAGATTAAAGCTGATTTTCTGAGCGCGACCGATACCTCCGTGCAAACTATCGCCTCTAAGACCCAGACAATCGACAGCACCGCTCAATGGGTGACATTTGACTTTACCGATGTTGCCATACCCCACCCTTATGGCATTATCCAACTTACTCAAGCTGACAACAATCACTCCGTATGGTATCAATGCCCCCAGACATCGTACACCGAGGGTTTTGGCGTTACGGGTGGCAATAATCTAGGGTATAATTATCGCTTCGCGCTTTATGCGTATGATGCGACTGATTCGACGACACCTTCAAGCAACGCCAGCTCAAGCACCTCGTCTGATAATACCGCAGGATCTACCGAATCAAGCGCTACCGGTAGCCAGCTGTCGGGAGGCAGTAAAAAATCAACCCCAACGAGTAGCGGAAAAAGCCAAACTGCCGCGACTACGAGTCCTGACACGGAGGCACTGCTGAAGAGTATAAGAGAGGACCAGCAAAGTTCCGGCGGCGGCGGCATCTTTTCAACGATTCTTTTCTTTCTCTCTCGCGCCGCCATCCCGCTCATCTTATTTTTCCTTGTTTTCTGCGCCGGCGTCGTTGGCTTAATTCTCTTTCTGCGAGTCAGAAACAAAAAAACACGCTAAAGCGTGGCCTACGAGAAGTCGTAGTACAAGCTTTAGCTTGTCTGCCTCACGCTAAAGCGTGGACTACAGGGTTTTACAGTACAAGCTTTCATGTCCGTCCGTAGCCCCGCCAAGGCGGGGCGAAGGCGGAAGCTTGCTAGGAAAAGCTCCAGAATATTTTGTGTTATAATCATCATATATTGCCAGGTTTATAACTCAAAAGGAGGAAGTAATGAAGAGGTTGAGGGCGTTAATCGCCGTCTTTTTGGCGCTACCGTTTATATTGGCCTTCGGCTCAATGGCGCGCGCCGACGTTATTAGTCCACCGAGCGCCGGCAAGCTGGCGGTAACACCGGTGGGCTATGACGATATGGGCGATGTATTGAACAAATTGGGCTACACGGCTGATATTATTAACGATGAGGACTTGAAGTCCGCCGCGAAACTCGGCGCTTACGACGCGATTTACCTCAATTGCTCAAGCTCTATTGACTCCGTCGCGGAAGAGGCGGCCCCCGCGGTTGCCGAGTATGTCAGGAATGGCGGCGTTGTTTACGCTTCGGACTTCGCGCAGTCGCTTATCAGCAAGGCCTTTCCCG
>CAYHTS010000032.1:6416-7861 GCA_964359635.1 uncultured Candidatus Saccharibacteria bacterium
AGATATTGTTTTTAGGCGGTGATGACGGAGCCAGGTCTGGGATTGTGGGCAAGGTTATGGCCAAGATAGTGGACCCGGGACTTGCCTCGGTTATCGGCAAATCCGAGGTTGAGATAACCTTCGATTTGAGCGGCTGGGTTATAATTGACAAGGCCGGCGCCGGCTCACAGGTCCATATGACGGCACCCATTAAAACCGGTGGCTATTCCGACTCGGGCCAAGCAGTTGAAACGGTCAAGCCGCTAGTCGTTACATTCAGAGAAGGCAAGGGGGCTGTTCTTTATACCTCATTCCACAACGAAGCGCAAACCTCGGCTGACGTTGGCAAGATTCTAAACTGGTTCGCGATATGGGCCAAATCCGGCAAGACGACGCAGGCGGCGCGGACGCTGGCGGAAGAGAGCGGCAATAAAGTGCTCCAAGAAATTATCGACGGCATCAACCCCAGCGAGGCGAAAAAGTATGCCGTCACCTCAACCGGCATCAATGATATCACCTTTGTCCTCAACTTCGGCGGCAGCGCCTTGTCGCTCAAGGTTACGGACCCAAGCGGCAAGAAAGTCATAGACGAGAAAGTAACCAAGCCGCCGTTTACCAAGAAGGTGCAACTTGACAAGGGGGCTTATGATATCGAAATCGGGGGCGTGGACGTGCCGCAAGATAACTACCCCTTCACCCTTGCCATGGGCGGCCAAGAGGGTGCCATCGAGGGCGCTTATACGTCTGCCGAGGTTACTAAGATAAAACCCAGCGTCTTCAAAAATCCGTGGCTATGGGTGGGGATAGCAGTATTCGTCGGTCTTGTTTTGTTTGCCGTCTTGGTCATTGTAATAGTTCTAAAATTATTCAATAAAAATGCCAGCTCCAGCGGTACTACCGGCCAGAAATAGCTAAGAGCCATATTGCATTGATTTAGCTAGGGGAGATGCGCTAAAGTATAGTTATGGTCTTTTTGATTGGACTTGCGACCGTACTCTGCACGCTGTTAGGCGGATTCTTCGCGTTGCGATTTAAGGATAAACTGCACCTCATCCTCGGATTTAGCGCCGGCGCCGTGATGGGCGTGGCGTTTTTTGACCTCATTCCCGAGTCGTGGGCGTTGGCGACAACTCGCTACGACGGCTCATTGGTCACCTTATTGTTCGCGGTGGGATTTAGCGCTTATTTGGTTCTCGACCGCTTTTTCTCGCTTCATCCGCAGGAGTGCGAGGACTGCCATAAGCCGCGCCACCGCGGGCGTTTGGCTACCTCCGCGCTTGTTTTTCACAGCATGCTCGACGGTCTGGGCATCGGCCTGGCGTTCAAGGTGTCGCCGGTGGTGGGCTGGGTTGTGGCGGCGGCTGTTCTCACGCACGATTTCTCCGATGGTATCAATACGGTTGGACTTGTACTCAAAAATAACGGCGGCCGGCGCCAAGCCAAGTGGTGGCTTGCTGCTGACGCGC
>CAYHTS010000033.1:0-7826 GCA_964359635.1 uncultured Candidatus Saccharibacteria bacterium
CCAAGTATTCCTCGGGAAGAATGATTTCGAGCTTGACCAAAGGCTGCTCCAATTGATTAGAGGTTAGGGGTTGGGTGTTAGGTATTAGGTTTTGGGATTGAGGCCGGTAGGCGACTGTTGGGACTGTAACGACTAAATCAAGATCGTACTCTCGCTCGAGCCGCTCCTTGACCACCTCAAGATGGAGGAGCCCCAGAAAACCGGCGCGAAAGCCAAAACCAAAAGCCGTCGAGCTGGTTGGCTCGTATTGCAAAGAGGCATCGTTAAGCTTTAGCTTGGCAAGAGCGTCGCGTAATTTCTGATAATCATCGCCGCTCGCCGTGTAAAGCCCCGCGTAAACCATCGCCTGCGGCTCCTTGTAGCCCGGTAGCGGCTTGGGATTAGGGTTTAGGTCTCTGGTTCCGGGTCTCAGGTGTCTTTCTTTTTTTGATTTTGAACTCTGGTTTTGATTTGAAATTTGAAATTTAAAATTTGAAATTGTCGTAACCGTGTCCCCCACCCGTGCCGCCGAAATATCTTTTAAGCTGGTAACGATATAGCCGATTTGACCGGCACGCAATGCGCGTTCAGGATTCAGCCCAAGGCACACACTGCCCACTTCCAGCGCCTCGGCGGTTTTACCGGTTTGTATAAATTTTAGTTCATCACTCTCGTGGATGACGCCGTCAACAACTCTAACGTAGGTTATAACACCGCGATAAGGGTCAAAATAGGAATCAAAAATTAAAGCCCGTGTCGCCGCCTCAACCTTCCCCTTGGGTGGGGGTATGAATTCAACGATCGCCTGGATAACTTTTTCAACATTCGCGCCGCTCTTCGCCGAGATAGAGATTGGCGGACACGCAAAATCAATTTTAAGCGCCATTAGTTCCACGGCCGTTTTCTCAACATCCGCCGCCGGCAGGTCAATCTTATTGATTACCGGAATTACCACCAATCTCGCGTCTCGAGCCAAGTGAAGGTTGGCCAAAGTTTGCGCCTGCACTCCTTGGGTCGCGTCTATCACCAACAAGACGCCCTCAACCGCCGCCAAACTTCGTGATACTTCGTACGTAAAATCAACATGCCCGGGAGTGTCAATCAGATTTAGCTCACAAGCTAAATCTGAAATTTCTAATTTCGAATTTCTAATTTCGAATTTGTTTTGAGTTTCGGATTTCGAGTTTCGGATTTCATGGTTTGGCCGCCAAACCATTCTGGCGGGTTGTAATTTGATGGTGATGCCGCGCTCGCGTTCGATATCCATGGTATCTAATACCTGTTCCTTCATATGACGGCGGTCAATGGCACCGGTTAACTCCAAAAGCCGATCCGCCAGAGTGGACTTCCCATGGTCAATATGAGCAATGATACTGAAGTTTCTGATATTACGCGACATAAATATTACTATATCACCAGAAAAGCGTAAATATCAATAATATGATTCGTTGATTAGCGCCCAAACACACTCGAAATAGTCCCTAAACCTTCATCCGAAAGAGGATCAAGGGCGTCACGCAAAAAAGCAGGGCTGTCATTGCGAAGCCCGTTCATACAGGTTAAGCAATCTGGGCCCAGATTGCCGCGTCGTCCTCGACCCCACTGGGGTCGGGACTCCTCGCAATGACATAAGGATAGATTTGTATTTCGCGTTATTTGGACCCTAGCGTCCGACAACTCTGCCGGTAAGTATCATTACACCCGGTTGAAGCTCAACATCGGTTAAATTGACCGCGGCGAGATCTTTACTCAAGCCAATAAACGCTTGGTTCAAACCGGAGGAAATCGGATAACCGATAAGGCGCGGCACCTTAAGCGAACCGATATTTACGCTATTGGTTTCAAACGTCAATTGGTTATTATCAACCTTCGGTTGAAATTCGCCATAGGCGTCAAATCCGTAGACCGTGCTTACTAGCGCTATACCCTCTGGCTTGATAGCAACCTTCGAGCCGGGGTTAACCGCATTAACACGCGTTGAGAGTTCTTTCTCGGTAAGCGCTAGCGTGATTTGAGAGTCGGAATCCTGCGTCTTTTGCGCCAACTGTTGGCTGATGACTTCGCCCTCCGCGGCCGTGTTTACAATAGACCCACTGGTATCAAGCCGCGATAATCCGTTGGGGCTTCTGGTCGCGAGGATGAGCAAGACACACAAAGCGATTAAGAATACTAACAACAATATGGCCAGCGTAGCGCAAGTACAGCCACACCGTGGCTTCCGTTTATCACTATAAAAGTCATCGTGTTTGTGGTTGACTTCATGCTTGAAGGCAAAAAAGTCATCTCCGTCCTTGTCCCTTACTTCCTGATCTCGGGAATGCGCCATAACCAAGCCCCTCCTAAATATACTGCACCGCCGACTATAATCGCGATAACGGCTTGGGCGAAGAGTCCGACGACAGTATCTATGTCAACAATGTTCGCCATTATTATTTTACTGGTTTGCATCGCAAGCGCCATAATGACGGTTAGAACTAGGATTTGACCGATTGTCTCCCAAAAAGCATCGGTAATTTTGAGTTTGGCTTTGGCTTCTAGTCCAAAGAGTAAAATGAAAAAATTGACCCAGCTGGATAGCGAAAAACCCATCGCTAAACCGGCTACTCCGAAAGTCGGCAAGGCAATATAGCCGATGGCGATACCAACAATAACCGACATTACGGTGGCTTTCATAGGAAAACGGCTATCCTCGAGAGCATAAAAGGCCCGCGTCAAAAGAGGTATTAATCCTTGAGCGATTATGCCAACGGCAAATAATCCCACCGTATCAACTGTTGCCCGCGTATCCGCCCAGCCAAAATAGCCGTAGCCCAATATAAGGCGCACAATTTGCGCCCGCAGAAGGAATAGCCCGGCCGCCGCGGGCACAATCAAGAATAGCACTAGACGGCTCACCTTCAATAGCAGTTGGCGAAACGCTTCTTTGTCGTCATCATACAAGCCGGAAAGACGGGGGAAGACTGCCGTGGCAAATGAATTGCCGAGTATGACAGTCGGTACGGTTTGGATGTTGTCCGATAAATTATAAATAGCGATGGCGCCAGAGATGGTGGAGGCAAAAGCGGTAAAGACCAGTAGTTGAATCTGATTGGCGCCGAGCGCCAGCGCGCGAGGTATCATAAGCCGATAGATACGCGCCAGAGATGGTTCACGAAAGTTAAGCATTAATCTCGGGCGGAAACCAAGCATTAGCACCGCCGGCAATTGGACGAGCATATGAAGCGCGGCGCCGATGATAACGCCAGCCACCGGCGCCCGCACACCATAACGTTCGACGCCCATAATCGTGGCAATTATTATTGAAAGGTTATAGACAAGCGGCGCGAGCGCGTAAATCAGAAATCTCTTTCTGACATTGAGAAGAGAGCCAAAAAAATAGGATATAGCAAAAAATAGCGGCGAGAGGAGCATCCAACGCGCCAGAGTTACTGTTTCGTGAATCTTGATTTCGCTAAAATCGTGGAATAATCTTGGTAATATTAGCGGCAATAAGAAATACAAAATTGCCAGCGCGCCGACAAGCAGAACTAGGCCGGCATTAATCATATTGGCGGATAAGCGCCAGGCGTTCTTTTCGTCTTCCTTGAGCGCGCGGCTCATGACGGGAATAACCGCGGCGGCGATGGCGCCCAGGATTAATAGATTGAAAACCAGGTCGGGCAGGCGAAAAGCGGCGTAATAAATGTCAAGCCGATCAGTCGGCAGGGAGCTAGCAAGAAAGTGGTCGCGAATTACTCCAAGAATATTTGAGAGCGCAAGAGTAACAACTAAAATCCAACTCGCGCCCTTAAGCGAGTTTTCCCTGAAAATTAGTGAGCGCAAGTAGGTGAACACTCATACATTATAACCCTGAATTAACCGATTTCAAAATGCTCATCTATGCCATTGCGAGGAGTCATTGACGAAGCAATCTCCTGATTCACCCAGATTGCCGCGCCCGCGATCGTAATCGATCGGGGCTCGCAATGACAAAAAGAAACGGCGCCCGCTTGCGGGCGCCGGAACTCGAGCATCGAGGTTCGAGGAAAGTAATAGGTGTTCGAGCTCCAAGGGCTACATGCTTACCCTGCACCTAGCACCCTTCGTTGGGACGGAAGCCGAACACAAGTACTTCATCACCTCTACAGACATATTCCGCCCCAACAAGATAGCAATTCAAGTACCGCTCTCCATAATGATCTTCAACGCGAAAGACTGTTGGGTACCCATCAACAAACTGGGGGATGGGTAACTGGTATATCAGTTGCTCATAACCCATGAATTGTCTGGGGCTCTGTAGCACATGCTGCAGTCCAGCCTCAACTGAAAGGCCTACGCCACCAATATCCCTGATGGCGGCGAACAGCTCGAATAGGGGACATTTGCCAGAGTAACCGAGTTGGGCGCTCGTGGACATATGGATATCGAGTTTGTCAGTCCCCGATGTCAGCGTAAAATCGCTATCGGCCGCCAATTTATCGATTACCTCATTGATCTCGCGGTTGAGAGTGCAGCCACTTTCCAAAAGGGCCTGACGAAGCTCTTCGACTGTCTCAAAGTTGCCAAGCTTGAGTGTCGTCACTTGCTGTTTGATGAATCGTACACTATCTTCGATGGACAACCGTATCTGATTCGACATCAGACATCTCCTTTTGGCGTTTTTATGAGTCCGCCTCTCTATTTCTTGCTTCCGCCGAAAGGCGGGTTATTGTGAGTGTCAAGGTACGACAGTTACACCCGATAGTACCAATAAAAAGCGAACCTGTCAAGCTTCGAGAAGCTCTAACCAAAATCACACCCCAGGGGTGTGATGAGCAGGTTTAAAGTTCGAGGGATTCGATGGGGGTGGTGGAGGATTTTTCGATGTCGGCGAAGCGAGAGTACTGGGCGTGGAAATAGAGGTCGGCTTCGCCGGTCGGCCCGTTACGGTGTTTGCGAATGAGAATTTGCGCAATGCCTTTTTTTTCGGTATCCGGCTCGTAATATTCTTCACGGTAGATAAACATTACAACGTCCGCGTCTTGCTCGATAGAGCCAGATTCTCTAAGGTCCGAAAGTTGAGGAATCTTTGAGCCTGGGCGAGATTCGACCGCGCGCGACAACTGTGATAATGCCAACACCGGCACCTTGAGCTCGCGCGCCAAGCCCTTGAGACCGCGCGAGATTTCACTGACTTCCTGTACCCGATTGGACTCATAATTACTGCCTCGGCGGCTCCCCTCCATCAGTTGCAAATAATCAACAACTAAGAGATCGAGCCCGTGCTCCGCCTGCAGACGACGCGCTTTGGCTTTAATTTCCATTACTCCCAGGAGTGGCGTATCATCAATAAAAAGTGGCGCCTCGCTCAACTCCCCCATGGCAAAATTAATTTTGGCAAAATCATCTTCCTCCAAATTTCCGGTGCGCAGGCGCCATGAGTCAATCATTGCTTCCATGGTTATCAAGCGGTCAACTAACTGCTCTTTGCTCATTTCCAACGAGAATACTCCCACTGATTTCTTATGCTTGATTGCGGCATTGGCGGCGATATTAAGCGCTAAGGCGGTCTTACCCATACTCGGCCGCGCGGCCAATATCACCAAGTCCGATGGTTGAAGACCGGAAAGCCGGTTGTCGAGCTCGTGAAAGCCCGTGGGCACACCACGAAGAGTACCGCGGTTGCGGTGGAGCTCGTCTATGCGCTCGAAGGATTCGCTTAGGATATTTTTTACGGGTATGAAATTTGCGCCTAATCGACGCTCCGCCACGGAGAATAGTGATTTTTCGGCACTGTCTAAAAGATTGATAACATCGTCTTCGTCATCGTACGCCCGTGCATTTATTTGATTGGCAACTTGAATTAACCGCCGCAAAACCGACTTGCCCTGAATAATCTGCGCGTAATGAACTATATTGGCCGCCGAAGTGGTTTGCGCTACTAGGGTCGAGAGATATGACGCGCCGCCAATATTTTTTAACTTCTTGTGCGATTCGAGGACCTCGGTCAGAGTTATGAGGTCGATGGGCTGATGCTTGGTAAATAAGTCAATACACGCTTCATATATCACCGCGTGGTCGGGACGATAGTAATCCTCTGGTACTAAAATATCAATAACCTTAACAATCGCGTCCGGCTCCAGCAGGATGCCGCCCAGCACCGCCCGCTCCGCCTCTTCGTTCTGCGGCGGCACACGACCGGGGTCAAGATTGTTACTTATAGATTTAGCCATTTAAAAATATTGAAAATAGAAATCAGTAATATAGAAGGTGGAAAATAGTAATAGAAAGCAGGAGTTGAATTGGCGCTAGCCAAAAACTTCCTGGGCTTCTTCTTTGACTTTCTTCTCCTGTTCGGTGTTACTTACCCGATATTTTTCTTTCATTTTGCCGTTGGCTCGAGCCAATATTTTAACTTTTTTGTCCAATACTTGCCTTGCGGCCTCACTTATTTGCTGGGCGCTTTTGGCGACTTTAATCTTTTCCTCCCAGAGAGGATAAGGTACCTCAATTGTCAGCTCATCGCCAGAGAGAAACGAATGCGACTGGTTAAGCAAACCGGCGAGTGTCGTATTCTTAACTTTAACGAGCGATACGATTTTTTGCCACTGATTAGGATCAAGCGGCAATTCGGTGTTGGCGGTTGCAGATGGGTTCGCGATTAGGGGTTTTACTTTTGTGGTCTCGGGTCTCAGGACTCTGGTTTCAGGTTCCGATTGATTGTCTGAAACATTATTGAATTTTGAATTGTCATTTTGACTTTTGCCCGTTCGACTTCGCTCAGGGCATCCTGAGTCTTGCCGAAGGATGACTTTTGCATTTTGACTTTGATTAAGGAATTCTACCATCGCCGCCACTATCGGCACATCGGGCAAACTGGCAGTTTTGAGTTCGCGTTCGGCGCGCAGCAGAACATTAATAAGAGCGACAGTTTCGCCTTCCTCTGTCATATCCGCCAATTTAGTTAAGCGTTTAACGTCCTCGTCGGTCAGGTCAGCCCCCACCGCTTTGGGCGCGATGATGAAAAAAAGCAATTGGCGACAGCGGTCCAATAGATTGGTTGTTAAATACTTCCAGTCCGTGCCTTGATCGCTTAATTTATTGAGCGTCATGAGCGCCGCCGTCTTGTCGTGCCCGAGCAACTGGCCAATCAACTGCCAGATGAGCGGGTCGGCAATCAGTCCCAGCTTAGCGCGGACATCTTCGACAGTGATGCTGCCCTCATAATCGGCGGCGATTTGTCCGAGAAGAGTTAGCGAGTCGCGATACGCGCCGTCGGCGGCGCGAGCTATGAGGGCCAAGGCCTCACGGTCGGCCTTAATATGCTCGGCGCCCGCAACTTTCTCGACCAGTTTCAACGTGTCCCGCAGAGTTGCGCGGCGAAAATCGTAGCGCTGGCAACGCGATATGATAGTCGGCAAGACCTTGTGGCTTTCCGTGGTGGCGAGAATAAATATCGCGTGCGGCGGCGGCTCCTCGAGGGTCTTAAGAAGCGCGTTAAACGCTTCCTTGGTAAGCATATGGACTTCGTCAATGATGTAAACCTTATATCTGTTAATAGTCGGGGCGAAGCGCACTTTGTCGCGCAGTTCCCTAATCTCATCGATGCCGCGATTCGACGCTGCGTCAATTTCCAGAATATCGATACTTTGACCGGCCGTGATGGTGCGGCAGGAGAGGCACTTGCCGCATGGCTTCTCGCCATCCTTCGCCTCACAATTAACCGCTTTGGCAAGGATGCGCGCCACCGTTGTTTTGCCGGTGCCGCGCGGCCCGCTAAAGAGGTAGCTGTTGACGCTTTTATATTAGCGGGCCGCGCGGGCCCAGGGTTTGGGCCCGTGATCTTGACCAATCAAATCCTCAAATTTCTGCGGCCGATATTTGCGATA
>CAYHTS010000034.1:0-7748 GCA_964359635.1 uncultured Candidatus Saccharibacteria bacterium
TCGTCCTTCTTGTAATTCCATGACGCGGGTCGCAACGCGGAGAGGGGCAAGGCCGGGGATACGGTAACTTTAACAAACAAAGTTATCAGTATTCCCGTTAGTAAATCTATGATCGGTCGCGTCGTCAATCCCCTCGGCCATCCCCTCGATGGACAAGCCGAAATTAAAGCCGACTCGGATATGCCGATGGAGAAAATAGCGCCGGGTGTCATCACCCGCGCGTCAGTTAATACACCTCTCCAAACCGGCATCATCTCTATTGACGCTATGATTCCCATCGGCCGTGGTCAACGAGAGCTCATTATTGGCGACCGTGGCACCGGTAAAACCGCTATAGCTATAGACACGATTATTAATCAAAAAGGCAAGGATGTAATCTGCATCTATGTTGCCGTCGGTCAGAAAGAGTCAAAAATTGCCAAAATAGTCGCCAGGTTAAAGGAAGAGGGAGCAATGGATCACACTATTGTTGTGGTCGCGGGAGCTTCCGATTCGGCGGCTATGAGCTTTATAGCGCCCTACGCCGGTTGCGCGATAGGGGAATATTTTATGGAAAAAGGCCTTGACGCTCTAGTGGTCTACGACGACCTTTCCAAACACGCCTGGGCATACCGCGAACTTTCGCTTCTCTTGCGCCGTCCGCCGGGCCGCGAGGCCTACCCGGGTGATGTTTTCTACCTTCATTCCCGCCTTCTGGAGCGAGCGGCGAAGCTCAATAAGGACTTTGGCGGCGGTTCCCTCACCGCTTTGCCGATAATCGAGACCCAGGCCGGTGATGTCTCCGCTTACATTCCAACTAATGTCATCTCAATTACCGATGGTCAAATTTATCTCGAAACAGACCTGTTTTATCAGGGTATTCGCCCGGCGGTCAATGCCGGTCTATCTGTCTCCCGCGTCGGTTCCAGCGCCCAAATTAAAGCTATGAAGAAGGTCGCGGGCAAACTGCGTCTCGAGCTGGCACAATACCGCGAATTGGCGGCATTTGCCCAATTCGGTTCCGACCTTGACGAGGAAACCCGCCGCCAGATTGAAAGGGGCAAACGTTTAACCGAGACCCTCAAACAACCGCAATACGCTCCCCGTCCGGTGGAGGAACAGGTTGTTATGATTTTTACCGTCATCGAGGGCTTGCTTGACTCGGTTGAACCGGATAAAATTGCTCGAACCCAAAAGGCCATTCTTACCACTCTGCGCACAGACAAAAAGAATATTTTGGAAAGAATTCGTGAAAAGAAAGAATTGGACGAAAAACTCGCCGAAGAATTGTCGCAATGCATAAAAGATGTCGTCGGCAATAAGCAAACTTAATTACTTCTATTTAAATTAATCGTCTTTCGCGTGACGCTTTAGAGATTTTTCGAGCGTATTAGCGTGCAAGACCGTTCACTACATTCATATCAATGGCAAACTCTACTAAAGACATCAAACGGCGCATAAAGTCAATCTCCAGCACCCTGCAAATCACCAAGGCGCTGGAAATGATTTCTAGTATCAAAATGCGCCATGCTATCCGTGCCGCCGAGACCAGCCGCGATTTTTCATGTGAGATATGGCAGTTAATTATCGCCTTGCGCCATGCTCAAAATGGACACACGGCCCACTTACCTCGGTTATTTAGCCCGGCCCTCAACGATGTTAAAAAAAACCTCCTCATCGTCGTTGCCGGAGACAAGGGTCTAGCCGGCTCGTATAATAGTAACGTATTGCGCGCCGCAAAAGAGTACTTACGCGACCACCAAGACATCGAAATTGACGCTATTACTGTCGGCAAAAAAGCGAGAAAAATCAATCAATTATCACGTAACTTGAAAATTGTCAGTGATTATGAGATTGCAAGCGAGGGACGAATGGATTTCTTCCAAGCAAGCCCCATCACCAAACTTACCATCGATTCGTTTCTTAACGGGCAGTACCGTAAAGTGACGATTATCTACGCTCATTTTATAAATACTTTGCGCCAGAAGCCAATTGCCCGAAATATTTTACCGATTAGCGAGACGACCGCAGGGGAGCTGGCACAACCGGCTTCGGGGGATGACCCTCGAGAGGCGATTAAGAAATTGCTGGCGTTCAAATATGAACCGAATCAAAATATGTTGCTTGAAGCGTTGGGCCGGCTGGCGGTGCGCAGTCAAATATATCAAGCCATGCTTGAAGCCGCCGCCAGCGAACACGCCGCCCGTATGGTGGCGATGAAGAATGCCACCGAGAACGGCAAGGAACTGGTTGACGATTTGAAATTCACTTATAACCAATTAAGACAACAAAATATTACGCAGGAGTTAAGTGAGATTGCAGCCGGAGCGGCGGCGATTTCATAATTCCAAAATCCTAATTTCCAATGCCAAATCAAATCCAAAATCCAAAGTCATTCCGTACTGGCTCGCTTCTAGCGAGACAAGATACGGAATCCAGACCTGGATGCCGCATCATAGTGCGGCATGACAACCACGAAATTGTTTGCTTTTGGTTTTTAGCCATTTGGGCTTGAATGGGAATTTGAGCTTTGATATTTAGATTTAGGATATTAAAACAGAGGAACACTATTATGCCCGCACAAACAACACAGAAGAATTTAGGCGCCATCACCCAAATCATTGGGGTGGTGGTTGACGTTGAATTTAAGGGAGGGGAATTGCCGGCCATTTACAATGCCTTGTCTGTCGATAATAATGGCCAAGAGCTAATCCTCGAGGTTCAGCAACACTTGCCAGGAAATATTGTTAGGGCAGTCGCCATGGGCTCGACTGACGGGCTGGCACGAGGCGCCGGCGTAACCGATACCGGCAGGCCAATTACCGTGCCGGTTGGCAAGAAAACACTCGGACGGATGTTTAATGTTTTGGGACAAGCTATTGACGGCCAGAGCGCGCCGGCCGATGCCCCAACTAAGCCAATCCATCAACCAGCGCCAAGCTTCAAGGACCAATCGACAAAAACCGAAATTCTCGAAACCGGCATTAAAGTCATTGACCTTATCGCACCCATGACTAAAGGGGGCAAAGTCGGCTTATTTGGCGGCGCCGGCGTTGGTAAAACCGTGGTTATCACCGAACTTATTCGCAATATCGCCACCGAACACGGCGGCTATTCGGTTTTTGCCGGCGTTGGCGAGCGAACCCGTGAAGGTAATGACTTGTATCATGAGATGAAAGAGTCCGGCGTATTGAACAAAACCGCCCTCGTTTTCGGACAAATGAACGAACCGCCCGGTTGTCGCGCGCGCGTCGGGTTATCCGGTCTCACTATGGCCGAATCTTTTCGCGACGAAGGGCATGATGTCCTATTGTTTATTGATAATATATTCCGCTTTACCCAAGCCGGCAGTGAAGTGTCGGCACTACTTGGCCGTATGCCGTCGGCAGTGGGTTATCAGCCAACACTAGCATCGGAAATGGGCGCGCTTCAAGAACGTATTACTTCCACTAACAAGGGTTCTATCACCTCCGTGCAAGCGATTTACGTGCCGGCTGACGACCCGACCGACCCGGCGCCCGCCACCACCTTCGCGCACCTTGATTCCACTATCGTCTTGGATCGCTCGCTGTCCGAATTAGGCATCTATCCGGCGGTGGACCCGCTCAACTCCAACTCCAACATCTTAGACCCCAATATTGTCGGTGAGGAGCACTATCAAGTTGCTCGTCGTGTTCAGGAAGTATTACAGCGCTACAAAGATCTGCAGGACATCATTGCCATCCTCGGTATGGAAGAGCTAAGCGACGAGGATAAGCAAACAGTGAATCGTGCCAGAAAAATACAGCGTTTTTTGAGCCAACCATTTTTTGTAGCCGAAGTATTTACAGGCCGCAAGGGCGAGTACGTCACACTGGCTGATACGATAAAAGGATTCGGCGAAATACTTGACGGCAAACATGACGGCAAACCCGAGCAAGCGTTTTATATGAAAGGGAAGATTGAGGATGTGAAATAAATCTAAATTCATTTGTCATTTCGACCAACGTGGAGAAATCGCTTGGTTCCCAGAAAGAGATTCCTCGACTTCGCGGACTTCGCTCGGAATGACAAAGAAAAATAATTATACCAAATCATGAAACTCTCACTACTAACCCCGCTAGACACCAAACAATTCGATAATGTCGACGAAGTCGTATTGCCGACAACCCTCGGCGAAATTGCCGTATTGCCGCACCATGAAAGATTGGTTGCGGAGCTCGCGCCGGGTACCATCGAAGTTAGGGCCGGCGGGAAAACCGACCATTTCGCCGGCTTTGAGGGCTTTGCGAAAATTACTGGTGGTGAGATCAAAATATTCTCGGCCGGTATGGAACATGCCGAGTCCCTTGACGAAGCTAGGATTCAAGAAGCGGCGCGGCGCGCCAAGGAGATTAAGCTCACGGCAGTGGGAGATACCGAATTCGCGGCGGCGGCGGCGGCACTCGAACGAGAGTTGGCCAAGCTCAAGACCATCAGAAGGCATAGGGCCAGGTAAATTGGAGCGAACTAAAAACCCTCCTCGTGAACCGAGGAGGGTTTTATATTTCAGTTATCGCCGATACTTTACTGTGCGGCGGCCGCGGGGCACAGAAGGCGAGCTTTTGATGCCCTCATCGCATCACTCTTTTCACCCCACGCACCATCACAAGTTGCAGCGCATGGATCCTTACAGGGCGGAGTATTAGCATTAACAGACCAATCCTTCTCAGTGTATGATTTAAGGAATTTCAGGCCAACTTGGCTGTTGCCCAGTGACGGCGATACCGCGACATAGAATCCCGCAAAAGGCGCTAGTTCAGTCGCGCCATTAGGCCGTACTAAGAAACCATTATATTCTGTGACACTAGTGTAAGTACCCTCACCGGCATTATAGAATGCTAACTGGACTAAACCCTGTTTAAGGGCTCCGTTATCATCCGGAGAAGCACTGCCCTTAGTGGTGAGTGGAATTTCCTTACCATCAACCACTAATTTTATGCCAGTATTGTATAGATAGTCGTTAAAGGGATTACCGACCGGTACAGCTTCACCGACCTTGAGCGGCACGGTGACATCTCCGGCGGGCAACGGACAAGAAGTCCACAGAACGTTATCTCTTACTGCCTTTGCTTTTATCCAGTATGCGTTGCCAATGCTAAAATAATTCTTACTCGGGTCACTACTGCCCTTGATGTCCTTCTCTGAAACTAAGTTGCCGGCTCCGGCGTCGTAACGCGCGATATAACCAAGTCGTGAATCACTATCGTAATTGCTCCCGAAATGATAAGTAAAATCCTTGTCTCCGGCCTGACAGGGGACAGTTACTAAATTCCAACGGCCGGGCAGAAGCCAACGACTCATGTCATTGTAATTAGGTCTATCGGTCGGTGGTATTCTCGTTGCAGTGTCGGCTCTAATTTTGAGCCGACCGGTAGCGGCGAGGATGCCGATAACCGCGACACCAAGAACTACCACCGACAAAGCGCCATAAATAACAATTCGTTTTCTACTATCAAGTGCCATAGGTTCCTCCTAATTTAAGCAATTAAATTATACCACAACCCGCCGCATAGTCCGCATCGGCAAGTACTCTAAAACTATTGTAGCACATATTAATATACTTTTGCATCCTTGAATTAAAGTAGGATCGTAGTATAAGCTTCCGAGTCCAGCGAAGCCCCGACTCATGCTGTGTCGTGGGCGTAGTTGGAAGCTTGTCGGTAACATGATCCCGCCCATATTATCATTCGAGCAGTAAACCGTAGCCTACAATAACATAGCATCTACCCAAACTCCAATATCTGAACCCGCTAATTGTACACTTCGGAAGTGTGCAACGGTTTATACTCTAAAAGATTAATGCCAATGCCAGAGCTACGGAATAAAAGATTGCCAAGAGGGCATTGACAACCAGTCCGATAATGGAGGCGACGAGGGTAACGCGGGCGACGCGCACGGCGCGGAGATGGTCTCGCCTGGCAACCATCTCAAATACCAAAACGCCAAGCGCCGGACCAAGAATTATACCCCAGACGCTAAAGAATATTACTCCTATGAGCCCGCCCACTACGGCGCCGACCGTGCCCCATAAACTCGACTTGCCCCAGCGCGAGCCAAGAAAGCCGGCGAGCTGGTCGCAAGCGAGAGAGGCGAGTGTGAGGAAGCCAAAAAGCCAGAGCCAGCGTGCGTCGAAATATTGAAAATCCGTCAAGCGTCCCAATAACATAGTGCCCAAGAAGGCGAGTGGGAGGCCGGGGAGATAGGGGAGTGCGGCGCCGATCAGACCGACTAAGAGCAGTATTATCGCAAATATTACAAGAACTATATGGAGCATGGCACCGATTTAATATTTTTATTTAAGAAATCTAACAATATAATTTGCCGCTTCGGCGCTTGAACTCACCCACTCTACCCCGGGAATTTGATGGCGAAGCCAGGTCATCTGGCGACGGGCGTAAGCATGGATGGCATGCTTTAGTTTATCAAAATACTCACTCTTTGATGCGAATTTTCCCTGTACGAACCAGGTAGTGAAGCGATATTCCAACCCGAGCTTGATAAGCCAATCAGCCGGGACCCCGGAGGACAGGAGTTTTTTCACCTCGCGGATTAGCCCCAATTCTATTCTTTTTTTAAGTCGCAGGTCTATGCGCCGGTGAAGTTTTAACCGGTCTGTTTTAATACCAATAACCAGTGATTGGAAATTAGGGCGGCGATGGCGGCGCCACTCGCCTCTCCCCTGCTTCGTTTTCGGCAAATCGTAGCCCTTAATTAATGCCGAAATATATAGTCCCGTGCCGCCGGTGACGATTGGCATTCTCCCCCGCTGCCATATGTCATTAAGTATCAATTTAGCGTCACCTAAAAATAGCGCCAGGTTGTACATCTCTCCCCCCTCCCGACCCGGTGGTCGTACGGGCGGGACGCCGGGCTTTACGATATCAATGAGATACTGCGGAACCTCCCCGATATACCTAGCCCTCTCCTTGAGGAATATAATTCTGCCTTCCAGAAATTTGAAATTTGAAATTTGAAATTTGAAATTCCTTGGCACTCCTTCTTTGCCTGTGCCAAGGTCTAGTCCTTCATAAACCTGCCTCGAGTCCGCCGAGATGATTTCGCCGCCGAAATAGCGCGCCAGCTTGACCGCCAGGTCAGTTTTGCCAGCCGATGTCGGCCCGACAATGAAGATAACTTTCTTGCTACTTTGTACCATATATTAGAACCATAAATACCTATCTGCTTATTGTTATAAGTAATCTCTAATTACTAATTTCTAATTGACCTAAATAATGCCTACTTACCCAATGTCCCAAACGGCGCGTTTAGAAATTAGAAATTTTACAGTGTTATCTTGGGTTTTTTGGTTTTGATTATTTGGATGCCTTTTGAGCGTGAATTGACCGTAATCTTAACCCAAGAGCCTTTTTGGTCAATATCGAGTAACTTCAACAATACCCTTGGCAGTATTACGCCTTTAGAGTTGCCGATATTGATAATTTTGGTGTACCAATCAGGAGTCATAAGAGTTTCCTTGCACTCTAAAACTCGCGAATTTGTCGCGAAAGTTCCGCGCAAAAATTCGGGCTTTCGAGTGAATATTTAGAGAGGGTCGTTCGTGTGCTTTCGCGTGCTATTACATTATAACACGTTATAACAAGACGGCAAAGGGTGGTATTTGAACCGAGTAGCAGTACTAATAGTGACAAGAAAGTTATCCACAAGTTAAACACCGGCGTATTTATGTTATAACGTCTCTTTGTCGCAATTATAGCCGATTTGGGAATCGGCTTGATCGTTAGTTACCC
>CAYHTS010000035.1:0-7022 GCA_964359635.1 uncultured Candidatus Saccharibacteria bacterium
GCTACCAGCGGCCAGCCGTATTCGCGGCGGGCAATCTCAACAGCATTCTTTGACAAGCGTTCCTCGAGCTTACTATCGGAGAGTATTTTAATGATTTTACGAGCAAAATCATGGGCATCTTTGGGGCGTGCATGGTACCCGCTGATGCCATCCTCCACCGTCCACTTTAATCCACCCACATTGGACGCCACCACCGGCGTGCCGGTAGCCATCGCTTCAATCGCCACCATGCCGAATGGTTCATAATAAGAAGGCATTACCACCACATTGGCGGCGGCATAATAATTGTGGAGTTTTTCCTGCGTGATGCCTGGCATTAGCGTAATGGTGTCTCCTACTCCATCATCTTCGATAGCTTTTTTGATTACGTGGCGAATGTCGGCCTCTTGCCTTTCCTTTTTGCGACCGACCCGGGGATCACCAGAAAACATTAACACTAATAAGTTATTGTACATCTCGGGGCTCTTTTTTTTGATTTCCGCGACAGCGGCAACGAGTATGAGACCTCCTTTACGCCGCTCCATCTTCCCCGCAAAAACTACTAACTTTTTATTCGTACTTATACCCAACCCTTTTCTAGCTTTATTCGTATCCAGCGGTCGAAAGCGGCGTAAATTAACTCCGGGCGGTATCACGCCAATATGCGAGGGTAGAGCATCGTAGTCATGTATCATATTTAACTTTTCCTGTGGTGAGGTAGAGACGATTAAATTCGCTTCTTTAATAATCTGTTTCTCAATCCTTGTTCTTTCTGTCGGGCTAGTATCCCTGCTCCCAAGCGCTTTATTTTTAGGAATACCCAAAGAATGAAAAGTTTCCACCAGCGGTATCTTCAAAATGTTTCTTAGCTGGAGTCCCACCCAGCCAGAGTAATAATAGTGGGAGTGGATTAGGTCATACTTTACCCTACTGGCACGCGTGTACTTGAGAAAACTTTCGATAAATTCCGGCATTAACGGGCCGAACTTGTCCTTGGAGATAAAATGGCGCGCGCCAGCTCTCAAACGTATCACCTTAGCTCGTCGTGCAAATCGTACAACCTGGACGGCATTACGGTTTTCCCACCGAGTAAAAACATCAACTTTGATGCCAAGCTGGCTAAGAGACCTAGCAAGTTCGTAAACATAGACATTTTGCCCGCCGGACTGTTGGCCGCCTAAGGGGGCTAAAGGGTCGCCATGCTCGCTAATCATTGCGATAGTCATACTATATCCCGATTATATTATTCGCATTAAACCAGATTCGCTAGTTATGCTCAAGCTTGCTAGAATTGTTGGTTACTAGTCTCGTACTTTTATAATCTACAGGAATACGTACCGAGAGTCAATCAGGTGTGCCCCTAGTCGGTTTCCAGACCCTTTAAGTACAGGGCGGCTTTTTCGGGGCTGACGACGTCGATGATCACGCCGCTGCCGAGTTCATAGCCGCCGTAGGTCGCGAGCCGCGGCCCGATCTCCAAGTGCCAGTGATAGTAAACGTTCTCTTCGAACATCGTCGGCGCGCTATGGATGAAGAAGTTAAGCGGCGGGTTGTTGAGCACGCGGCCGATTTTGCCGAAAACCTCATGGCACAGCTTGGCGAGTGAGTTAATTTCATCGCCCGTAATATGCTCAAAGCAGCTTTTGTGTTTCTTGGGCAGTATCCAGGTCTCGAAAGGAAAGCGCGCGGCAAAAAGCGTAAAGGCGATGAAATCGCCGTTTTCGCCGACTATCCGAACTTTTTCCTTTTTTTCATGGGTTACAAGGTCGCAAAAAGCGCAAACGCCACTTCTCTCAAAATAGCTTTGGGTGTGGTGCACCTCGTGAGCGATAGTATTGGGAATGTTCGGCGAAGCAAATATTTGAGCGTGCGGATGCTCAATGCTGGCGCCGGATTGTGGCCCATGATTGTAAATCGGCATGACATAATTCGAGAAATGATCCTTATCATAATGCTCGTAGCGCAATTCAAACATTTTGAAAAGCGATGCCCAGGTTTTTTGGTCAAATTCATGCAGATCGAGTTCGTGATCTTTAATCACTACCACATCATGTCCCCCGACGGCGGGACGGACGCGGTAATAATTGTTTTCGATTTTATGCGAACGTGAAGAGAGGCGCGATTCATCCTCGACAAACGCCGGATATTTGTTGGGTATAACGTAGATGTCCTTGGTTTCAAATTCAGGGTAGCGATGCTTGTACGCGTCCCCGCCAACGCAAAAAGGGCAGTCCTCTTTTTTCTGCTGGCGCGCGACGGAGCTCGATACAAAGTCACTCGGCCGCTTGGCTCTCTCCGGCGCGATGACAACCCACTCTCCGGTAATTATGTTTTGTCTTAATTGAGGCAACTAACCCTCCTTATAAATCACACGAATAGCTCGAATGGGACTCGAATCTCACTCGAATGCAAACAATCTTACCGGTTGCCAAGCAGAAAACGCTTTGTTGAAACACCACTCCTATTAAATCTGGCTAAAATTGCTAATTTCTTTTGCGTTTCTCTCAGATACGCCATTGTCTGGTCAACATCTAATTTGCATACGCGGCTACCAACTTTTATCTCAAGAATAATCTTGTCATCAATTATATAATCTAAAAAATATCTTCTTGGGAAGGGCAGGCCTAACTTTATCGGTACTTGTTTTTGAAAAGGAATGTTTTTTTCCCTTAAACACTGTTCGATTAAAGAATAATAATATCTTTCATGAACTTTATAACCATATTCATTCGATACCCTCTGAAGAACACCGACGATTCGATAACTTAAGTCAGGATAAAGAATTTCCGGTTTGCTTAAAACAGCATCCTGTTTGCATTCGAGCGAGATTCGCGTCTTATTCGCGTGATTCGCGTGAGAATATTCTCGTGCATTGGAGTGTTGAATATGACAGATGGCTACCGCTACGGCGTCGGCGGTGTCGTCTTGGGCGATGGGCTTATCCATCTTCAATACTAATTTTACCATATTTTGAACCTGTTTTTTGTCGGCGCGGCCGTAACCAACGAGCGCCATCTTGATTTGCGTCGGTTTATACTCGAAAACCGGCTTGCCGGCGAGGGCGGCAGTCAGGAGCAGTACCCCGCGCGCCTGCCCAACGACGATGCCGGTTTTGACATTTTGGACAAAAAACAGCTCTTCGACCGCCACTTCGTCGGGTTTGTACCTGTTTATCACTTCTTGAATGCCGTCATAGACCACTTTGAGCCGCTCGGCGGTCGAGTGGCGATTGGTAGTGCGAATACAGCCGCACTCAACCAATTTGAGCTGATTGGTTCGCGGGTTTTTCTCCACCACTCCCCACCCGCAAATCGCCGACCCGGGATCGATACCTAATATTTTCATATATAGTTAAACTGAATAGTCAAGGGTCAGCAAACTTATTTCAAAATGAATATTTCAAGTTCTTTAATTTTTTTCAATTTCACGTCGGCCGTAATAAAACCAGTCGCGCCACGGTGAAGAGCCGTTGCCACTAAAATTGCATCGGGTGTTGCAATATTGTATTGCGCCCTCAAAGACGAACTTAAATCGGCAATCTTATCATCGACGCTGGCAATAGTTAGATTGGGAAAACCGGTCAACAGCTCCTGATATTCTTTGACTAAGTAATAATCCTTTTCTTTTTTTGGTTTAGTTAAAATTTCAATTAGTCCGATAACGGAAGTTATGCCCCTAAACTTGCCTTTTTCCAATAAGTCAAATATAACTTCGGTTTTACGCCAATAAATTTTATATTTTTCAAATTGATAAATAAAAAGCATCGTATCTATACCAATGATTCGATGCTTCCCGCAAAACGATGCGATATTATTTGGCATCTTTAATCCCAGCCGGCTCTTTCCTGGCGAATATATTCCAACGGGTCAATACCTCGCCAGATTTCCCGACCCAAACCCAACATCTTTTTTGAGTAACTTTCCGGCAACGGCGATAAAATTATTGAGTTGCCCAAAGAATAAACGCACATTTCCTGACCCTCTTTGATGGTCGTTCGCTCGCGCACTTCCTTGGGAATCACCACTTGATATTTTTGGCTAACAACCGTTTTTGTCATTTTTTATTATTCCTACCCTAT
The DNA here is from genome assembly GCA_964359635.1 of uncultured Candidatus Saccharibacteria bacterium. Lineage (GTDB taxonomy): Bacteria > Patescibacteriota > UBA1384 > UBA1384 > UBA1384 > DATEBX01. The sequence goes on from CAYHTS010000035.1 coordinate 4,058, forward strand.
ATATTATTTTCTTACATATTATCAATATATCTTACTTTTGTCAAAATCAACCTAAATTGCTGGCGACGCTGACGACGTCGTCCAAGCCATCGAGCATTTCCAGCATCTTAATTACCTTATTCGACGCTTCTTCGTCAAGCGAGACGGTTTGCTTCGGCTCCCAACTCAATTTGGCATCGTCAATGCTGAAGTTTTGCGCTTCCAGATTCTTTTTGACGAGTTCCAGCTCTTCCGGCTTGGTGTAAACCAAAAAGCCGTCATCAGCTTTCTCATAATCTGCGGCGCCACTGTCCATAATGGCCAACTCGGCCTCATCCGGTGATTTATTGCCAATGCCAATACTCAACGTGCCTCGGCGTTCAAATAAAAACTTAACCGCGCCGGCGTTGGCTAACTTGCCGCCGAATTTATTGAGGGTGGCTTTGATGTCGGCGCTCGCGCGGTTTTTATTGTCCGTCGCCACTTCAGCCAAAACCGCAACGCCGCTCGGGCCGTAAATTTCATAGACAAGCTCTGAGACAGCACTCGCGTCGGCTGTGCTTGCGGCGCGCGCCACGGCACGTTCGATATTTTCTTTAGGCATATTGGCGGCATGTGCCCGGTCTATTGCCAAACGTAACTGAAAATTCATTGACGAGTCGGCGCCATTTCTGGCGGCGGCGGTGATGGCATTAGCCAGCTTGGTGAAAACGCCGGAGCGCTTGGCATCAGTAACCGCTTTTTGATGTTTGATAGACGACCACTTGGAATGACCACTCATAGAATCTCCTGTATCATTCTGGCTCAGACCCCTCCTACACCTCCCCTTGATACGCCTGTCCCGAGTCACACCGAGGGAGGGAGGATGGGTGGGGTATTATATCGCCCACAATGACAAACTATTACAACCGCAGTATAGTTTAATAACTGGTTGGGTTCAAGCTAATACCTTGCACGCTAAACCGCCTGCTGGTAGACACGCTAAATACGCCTGCCTCGCCTTGTGCGAGTCAAGGCGGGCGAAATCGTCACGCGCAAGTTTTCTGTCATTCCCGTGCTTGTCCCGAGCGAAGTCGAGAGGAAAACGGTAATCCAGGGAAATGGATGCCTCATCTGCTCCCACTTCGCCCACCCCACCCCTCCTCCCCTTATCAAGGGGAGGCAAGGAGGGGTCCGGGCTTCGCGGGACTCGTGTGCGGCATGACAAAAAGGTGTCATTCCCGCACCGCATCAAGCGCGGTGTAAACTCCAGCGGGAATCCAGGCCTTCTTTGCGACTTTCTGGACCCCGTGTTCCCCACTTTCGCGAGGACAAGATTAGCACGGGGTGACAAGGGTAACGTCATTGCGACGATAGCAAAAGCAGGCCGTGGAGATGGGTGGCCTGCTCAAGGGAGAGTAGTGAGCCCCTTATAGAACGCGAGGGGCTGTAGCCAGGGCACGTTCATTCGCTACCATGACGTATCTGAACGCCTCTCTGGCTATCGGGTCATCACCCATTGTATCGATTATCACTTGAAAGACACTGAAGGCACGGGCGTATTGCTCTGCTTCGAGTTTGATAGATCGGTGAGCTATCAATCCCCCAAGTAACCTGACATTATCGAGTCTATGAGGATCTTCGATATCCTCAACCAACTCGATAAGAGCGTCGAAATCGAAGACTATGCCCGTTTGAGAACATTTATACAGAGCCATGTCGATACACCTTCTCTCTTCAGCCATTCACACTCGCTAGTGTGGTACATTATTTTTATCATAACTGATTCATTTATCAAGAGTTATGGCGTATCATCGACGTTTCACGGCGGTGCCATCTGATACGAATTCGATGGTGCCGAGCTGGTCGGTGCGCAGAACTTCAATTACATAACGCGCCAGTAGTTCCAAGGTTTCGGCGTGGGGATGATGGTATTTATTATCCTTGCCGGCCGAGATAACCGCCGATTTCGGCGCGACTTTTTGGAGAAAACAGTCGACGGTACCACCGCTCGAGCCGTGGTGGGCAATTTTCAGCACTTGACTAATTAACTTTGCCGTAGGAATCGTCTCGCACAGCGCCGCCTGCGGCCCCTCTTCGGCGTCGCCTGTTAGCATAAAACCGGTCTCGCCAAAATGAAGCCGGCCGATAACCGATGTGTCATTCATCGCCGCGCCATCCGTCGCGTTGTCTTGAACGCCGCTCAAGCTTTTGTCGGGCCACAATACCTCAAACTGCACACCGCTCCCCCAGTCGTAGGTTTGCCCTTGACGCGCTAAACGCACCGGCACATTCTTGCTCTTGACATCATCTTGCCACCTCTTGAACGTGGCGCTCGAGTAGCCAACGTCGGTTTCAATAATATCGCCCACCTGATATTGCTCGATAACCTTCACGAGCCCCGTCAAGTGGTCGGCGTGCGGATGAGTTAGCACTATGTGTTCGATTTTACGGTCAAAGGGCGGCATACGCCGGCCAATTTCAGCCAGCGCCGCGTCATTCGGCCCACCGTCCACCAACGCCTGGTCACCATTGGGCAATTTGATAAATGCGGCATCGCCCTGGCCCACGTCAAGGAAATCTACTTCAAGCTCCGGTTTGCCCGAAGCCACCGGCGACGCGTAAATCACCCGCGACCAGATTAGTAGCGCCGTGCCAGCGAGGATCAATAAGAAGGTTGTCGAGAAACGCTTAGGCATAGTTTAGTTCTTATAATCGATATCTCTATTTGTTGCAAGATACACCCCTGGTGTCATTGCGAGCCCTAGTGGGGTGAAGCAATCTCCTGATTCACCCAGATTGCCACGTCCTCCGTATCACTACGGACTCCTCGCAATGACAGAAGGAAACGGTTTGCTTATTTCACATTATTATTATCTAACAACTGCTACCTCGGGGAACTTTTCACTGTGTTAGCCCTAAACCTTCTGTTTATTAGCCAGCCGATTAATGCTCCAAACCAGACCGGCAGGACCCACCATTTCAAATCATAACCGGAAACGGCGGC
>CAYHTS010000036.1:0-6947 GCA_964359635.1 uncultured Candidatus Saccharibacteria bacterium
AAAACATTGACCAATATACATAAATTTCAGGCGCTTAATCGAGGTACAGTCAGAATTAGAATACAGACAACATTAATTGGCCAGAATGAAAACGACCTGCGACAAATTATTAATTTTGCCGCCCGAAACCATATCAAAGTTTTTAGATTGATGCGTCTGGATGACCGGTGGCTCGATGGTTCCTCTACCAGCAGCCGCAAGGACGAAAGCGACATCTTTACCAAACTGTCGCGTTACGGGAGACACAGAAATATTCGTGTTGAAATGGCGCAATATGGCACTAATCGCAAATTACTTAATATCGCGTATGGAGGCCTAAGGCGCGTTGCGTGGCGAGATAATTGCCCCAAGCTATTTTATAGCTGTTATATCAATGTCGACGGTAAGGTAACGCCTTGCTGCAATTTACCCCACCTCGCGATGGGTGACGCGGCCAAGGTACCGGTACAAAAAATTTGGCGTGGCGCCAAATTTCGTCATTTTAGAAATAAGCACGACTCTTTCTGTCAGGGTTGCGGTATCTTAACTCGGTAGATAATCGAGTTGGCGTCAAAATAATATCCGCCCTGTTCGTTGTCAACGGAGTTTTCCTGGAAGACAACCTCGACGTATTTGGACTGGGAAAATTTACTCTTAGCTCCAGTGTACGATGAAATATTGTAGGCGGTCGGTCTATTCCATATCACGACATATTCGATATTGTATTTTGTTAGTAATGCCACCGTTTCCTCATCCGGTGTTTGCGTATTGAATATAGTCCGACCGTCTCTTAGAATATTATAAATTGTCTCATAGTTTGAATAGGCGGCGGACGCCTTACCACCTTCAGTTAAACTTAGACGGGTGGCGTTTGTCCAAAATTGGCCGTTGGTCCAATCGTTGCTTATAATCATCGCGTCGGCTGGAGTATTTTGTTGTAGCCAGGCCAGCGTCCTTTTATAGGTAGCCGCGTAAAGGGCCGGATAGGAATTCGCGGAGTAAGCGGCAGTTTTTATAATAAATGGCATCGACACCAGAAGGATAAGCAGTAACAAGGGGAAAATGAGTTTGTTGAGTTTTTGTAGTTGCGCGACCGCGATACCGCCCAGCATAACAAGCGGGATGCTAAAATACAGCAAAAATCTTAGGGCGGAATTGTAGATATTGTAATTAAAAAGGGGAGAGTAGAGCACAATTTCCAGCAATATAAAGAAGCTCACAAGCAGAATAGCAAAAAGAGCGGAGGAATCACTGGGATGGGAAACCGCGTAAATAAAGCCAATAAGGGCAAGGGACAGGAAGATAATGAGTAGATGTCGGGTTTGACTACCGTCGAAGGAGAGAAAATAAATATCCCTTATGAAGGGTTTGTATTTAAGGAAAGTGTTTCCGTATATAGCAAACTCTTCGTAATATTTTTTTTCATAATCCAATTCCTCGGCCGATCTCGAACTAACGATACTGCCGATACTAGATGAGCTTCCCGCCTTAATATTGCCGGTTAATATAAGTGGCAGACCGGCCAATATAAATACACATATGGCGGTTGCGATAGCGAATCTCATATTCAGAGAGAACCAGCGCTTTCTTTCTTTCTTGAGCAGTAATTCTGTCAGAATTTTTGCTCCCCAAATTAAAGAAAAGACCCCAAAATTTATTAGAGATAGTATGGGCAGGACGCCAACCAAGACAGCGGCTATTATTAGGTTTTTTGCCTTGTGATTTTCTAACCAATCAAAACTTAAGTATAGGCCTAAAAATAGAATAATAAAGGATAAATATTCGCCGTTAACGTTGGTATAGTAATTCAAATGGCGAGGCATAAAAATATAAAGTGTGGCTGCTACAAAGCCGATATTATGGCCGAGCGCCTTAGTAAAAAATAAATATGCCGATAGAAATATAACCAAGGTCAGCACGATTGACAAGAAGCGCTCGATGGTGCCAAATGGCTGGCTGCTAATGAGTTTTTCGCTTACCATCATCATGTGGTGGTTGAGGAAATAGACCATATCGCTTTTTTGGTATTGACCGAATTGCACGATATGGTCTGGGGGTACTTTGCCCTCGTCAATAATGCTTTTTTGGATAACGTTATAGGCCTCCGGCCACGGGTTAGATTGTTCGTTGGGATAGCGCAAGAAAGGCACGACGTAGCCGATAATAATTATCAGCGTGGCCAAAACCATAAAAACACGCAGGGGAGTGACTGCGGCTTTGATTTTATCTACTGCTATTTTTGAACCCACTCTTCCATGAAACATTACTACCATTCTACCATTTATCTTGGGGGTGAGTGGCGCTTGAGAGTCCGTTGATATTTTCTTTTAAATTCCTTGATGGCATAGTCACTTTGGAGATTTCTTAGTTGACGCTCGATACGTTCGGCTTTGATGTAGACGCGATAAATAATAAAATAGATAAATATAATGACAGTGTCCAGCACCACACCGAGGTTGGAATCTTCTCTCAAGGAATGTGGAAATATTTTAAGTTTAAATAAAAGGTCGGGCGAAAAGGTCAATAATGTAATTATTAACCAGGTTATACTCCAGAACAGGACCATAATAATACTCTCGTTGTGTCGCCTATAGTTAAGAATACTATTAATAATAATAAGTAACGCCAGTACTAGGGATAATATTTGAATGATAATTGGAGTCATCTTTAGCCCGCGATAAACCTGAGCAATAACTTGAAAAAGATATTTATGCCATTGAACGGGCTCTGGCCTCTCCTGTTCCTGTAATAAATGGTTGATACCGGTATCTCGGTTATCTTATACCCGTTGCGGGCGGCGTGGATAATCATTGCCGAACACAGTTCATAGCCCGAAATGGATACGTCAAAAATTGACTTTAAAAGTTTGGGACCCAGGAGACGAAAGCCCGACTGAGAGTCGCTGATTTTAACTCGACTAAAGTTGTAGGTTATCCAATTCATCAGGCGATTACCAAGAACCCTCATATGGGGCATTTTTTTAATATCTGGTGAGAGGAAGCGGCTACCGATAACTAGCTGGCTTCTATCTTTGATATAAGCGCGGAAAATGCGTTGGATTTCCTTTGGGTCGTGTTGATTGTCGGCGTCTAAGGTGATGGCCGTGGTAACTCCCAATTCTATAGCGGCCCTCAAACCGGTTAAGGTGGCGGCCCCGACGCCCATATTATAGCGATGACAAACAAGGTAAACGCCCCCAATATTTGCCAATTGGCCGGTTTGGTCGGTGGAACCGTCATCGACAACAATGATATATAGTGTTTTCGCACCCTTAACGCGACGAGGAATATGCTTAATCACCTTCTGGATAGTTGCCGCTTCATTGTAAGCGGGAATAACTATAGCTAGTTTCATAATCGACCCTATATTGACTGCGATATTGACGGTGATGATTCTACACTCTGCCTAGAGTATTCTAGGCCGCCCCAAAACGGTAAATACTTATTGAACCCATTGCAAAAGTCCACATTTGTTCTTTTATCCGCTATTTGGGCTGCAAAGCTCTCATCGCTCGTCAACGTATCACTTGATACGCTTCCTCGCGTTTCGCGTTTTTCGCTCCAAATATCAGATATAATCTCCAAAAGCGACTTTTGCAATGGGTTCATTCAACGGTTTCTATATATGGGATTGACGTCTAACTAAATAATACTATTTTATAGATAATCTTCAAAGATTAGTTTTATTGGCCGGAGTTGTGGTGGTATGGTGAAGTTATGAAGCCAATCGTAATGAGATAAAAACTATGTACTCGCAGTCGCGTTTGCACATCTTTCCCGAGACAAGAGATAGTAAGGACGTCATTGAGATATTGAAACGGATGTTTATTTGGACGGCGCCCCCCGTAATACTTGATGGCGATAATATGGTTGTAAAAGACCTGCGGTTATTGCTGAGAGATGCCGCCAGGCGTCCGCTTATTGGCGGAACCATAAACTATGTGTTGCTTAATGCCGAAGCCATTAGCTCCGAAGTTGCCAATACACTTTTAAAATCCATCGAAGAGCCGCCGCCCTATCTACACTGGCACTTGGTTACAACTAACGAATCGAAAATGCTATCAACAATTGTTTCACGTTGCGCGAGGATGCGCCACGACGAACCGTTTTCGCCGGAGGCGCTGGCAGTAGAGAGTTGGGAGGGGATGTCGTTCGTTGAAAAATTAAAGTGGGCGGAAGAACTGGCCAAGGACGAAACGGCGCTGGCGCAACTAGCCGTTTGGCTAAGTATGGCCAGAGCAAATAAGGATTGGCCGCGGGCTAGATCTCTTGATGAGCTCATCGGCAAGCTAAAAAAAACCGGCACTAACAAACGCTTACTACTTGAAAACTATGTATTGGATAACACCTAGCGCCCTATTGCGTATCATAATATTTTTTGATGCATTAAGAATGACGGGGAACTTAAGAGGCAGAGGTTTATAAGGTTCATCAGGTTTGTAAGGTTTGTAAAGCTTGAAACTTTAGAAACTTTAGAAACTTTAGAAACTTTACGAACTTTATCAACTTTATAATCTAATTTGCTCTATCCTCTCATTTTCATTATTTCAATGCTCTGGATATTAGTTCTTGTTTTAAGGAGGGCTTTTTGGTTGGGTCCCGTGGTTGCTGACCACGGCATCAAAGTGGATCTTGATGTGAGCGATGCCAAAGAAACGGAATTGGCGGTGGCGCGAGAACGAGCGGAGGCGTTATTCGGGGAGAGGAAATATTTCGCTGCCGAGCGGTGGTATAAGGAAGTAATTCGAATCCATGAACGCGATGACCGCGCTTGGGCGCGGCTTGGAGTAATAGCTGTCACGCAAAAGCGTTATGATGCCGGCACCACGGCGCTTCAAAAAAGCATCAAAATTAATCCGAACGTTGCCAGCCGTTATTATAATCTTGCGTTGGCTTATTATTTGCAGGAAGATCGCGAAGAGGCAATCAAAGCTATCGACAGAGCAATACAACTATCCCCCGACCGCGCGAATTACCTTGAACTCAAAGTTCGCATTGCAGCACTTAAGGGCGACTAAAAGGACTTTGGTAATACTTTTATTTTGGTGTGAGTTCGAATTCCCAGTTCTCTATGCTAAGCCGCTTCAAATAATTGGCGGCCTTTTCGGCTGGAAGAATTGTCGGCCGAAAATATTTCTCGATTTTTATGGGAATTGCCTTGACGGAAGTATCATTGTTTTTATATGAAACCGATATGAGTATCGCTTCGGTTTTGTTGCCGCTAGTGGCTTGGTCGAAAACAAAGTTGCCGAGCGAATAGGCGATAAGTTTGCTCTTATAGACCTCAATTGGCTGAATGACGTGCGGATGCGAGCCAATCACTAGGTCGGCGCCGGCATCAATATAGCGATGAGCTATCTCCTGCTGGAAGGGGGTGGCTAATTCTTGATATTCACCACCCCAGTGAGCAAAAACGGCAACAATATCATTGTCCTTTTTTGCAGTGGTGATGGACGGAACAATATCCTCAAGTAGAGACGCGACAACTCCATCGGAAGCAAAGTTTGTGCCATAAGTGGCAAAGACCAAACCAACCCTAAGCTCACCGCACCTAATAGATTGGGGCGCGATGGCCTCCTCTACCGAGCGGCCAGCGCCGCCGAAAATAATATTGCGGCCCTTGAGGGTGTTTTGCGTCTCCGTTAAGCCCGCCAATCCCTGGTCGGTAATGTGGTTGTTGGCGAGAGATACGGCGGTTACGTTAGCGCCGGCAAGCGCTTCGATGGCCTCCGGTTTCGCGGCAAAAACCATACTGCTGATTTGAGTTTGGGGCTTCCCGCTAATAAACGGCGACTCCAGATTAGCCACCCTGCAATCATATTCACCTAACGTGTTCTTAACTTGGGAAAACACTTGAGACCATCCGCCGTTCGCTTTAGCATATGACTCGACACTGCGCGCTAACATTATATCGCCGCCAAAAATTATTGAGCCGTTTTTAGCATTATCCAACGCGGAGACCGTACGGTCGGTTGTTTCGGCGTTTGATGCTCCGCTGGCAAACTGTTGCTCCGGCACCGGCCTAACCAGTTCTTTGCCAAATTGGTAATAGCCCCAGAACAAACCACCCACGATAATAACTACTAAAATACTTTTTTTCATCTTATCTTTAATATAGCATTTATCGGGAAGAAATTCCGTGGTAATAATTTGTCAGCCGTTAAGATTGAAATATATTAGATATTTTGGTATGTTACACCTTAGCTGATGCTTGCCAGCGTAGCTTTCCGACGATATGTCGGAATCCACGACCCCAAAGGGAGGGGTCGGGACAGTGGTAGGTCAGCTAAGCTGACCTAAACCACGCTAAGCGTGGTACCCGCCCGAATGACCGATGCATTCCCCGCCAGAACGATAAGTCGGGCTGGGGTCGGGCGGGGAGCAACTGTTTTGTCCCGACGCTTCATAATAATATACAATAAGGAAGTCGGGATCCCGCAGAAATTTGCCCCTATAGCTTAATGGAAAAGCAATAGTTTTGCCACCGCCTTCGGCGGGGTGCCGCCAGCGGCGGCATAAACATAAAAATATAATATGCCGTCTTAGCTCAGTTGGTAGAGCAGCAGTTTTGCCACCGCCTCTGGCGGGGTGCCGCCAACGGCGGCATAAACAGTTAGTAGATAAATCAAATGCCAGCGTAGCTCAGTGGTAGAGCAACTGTTTTGTAAACAGTAGGTCATGGGTTCGAATCCCCTCGCTGGCTCCAAATGAATTATCTATGCTGGGATAGCGAAGTGGTCAAACGCGGTTGACTGTAAATCAACTGGCCTTGCGCCTTCGGGGGTTCGAATCCCTCTCCCAGCACCACACTCCGTTCTATAAGAATAGAACTACGCGTGGCACGCCAATTATGGAAGAAGAGAATAACTTTGGTATTAAGAAAAGTGAGGAGTGTGTCCCGCGCTGTGCCGCCCCGTAGCTTTATGCGGAGGGCGGCAACGGATAGAACCCCGGTAGTACGCTTCGCAA
>CAYHTS010000037.1:0-6935 GCA_964359635.1 uncultured Candidatus Saccharibacteria bacterium
TCACCTCGAATAATAAAAAGCGTCCTCTTGGAATAATTGCGACAAGGTGGCGGATTTTTGGTAATATGAGAATAAACAACAAGGAGCTATATGATTTGGCTTGCCAATGACCACGCCGGGGTAGAGCTCAAGAAGATAATTGTCACAGAACTCAATAATATGGGCCTGGCGTACCAAGACCTGGGGACTAACGATACCTCACCCAGTGATTATCCAAATTTCGCCCAAAAAGTCGCCCAAAAAGTCAAAACGGACATTAAGGACCGTGGCATACTGATATGCAAGTCGGGGCAAGGCATGGCGATTGCCGCCAACCGGTCTCGGGGCATCCGCGCCAGCGTGGTATGGAATAGCGAGGTAGCTCGCGAAACAAGAGAGGATAATGACAGTAACGTATTATCGTTGCCGGCCGGCTATATTGACGGCGGCGAGGCCGTCAGCATCTTGCGCGCTTGGCTACAAACACCTTTTTCGACAGCCGAACGCCACTGCCGACGGGTTAACCAAATTGAAAATATATCTTGAATTACGAAGTAAGAAATATATCACCCCGGTATTACCCGTTGCCTTTCGTAGTACAAGCTTCAGCTTGCTAACACGCTGAAGCGTGGCCTACGGTATACAATCTCGTAACTCAAGGAAATATATGAAAATAATACCGGCAATATTAGCCCACAGCCAAGAAGTATTTGACAGCCAGCTTACCAGGGCGCGACAGGTTAGCAGTGTGATACAGGTCGATGTTACGGATAAGAGTTATTCCCGCCATCCGACGCCGAAGCTAAACATCCCCAAAAGCAACCAACACCACCGGCTGATTTTTCACCTAATGCTTGCTCGACCCGAGAAAAAGCTTAGGAAATACCTCTCGTACAGTCCGGAAAAATTCATTGTCAACGCCGAGTCAGTCAGAGATTGGGCTAAATTGAAAAGCATCTTGCAACCGGAGCAACTCGGCATTGCCATTAATCCGCATTCCTCAATTAGTATCCTTAAGCCCCATATCGCGGATGCCGGCGAAATCGTCGTCATGACGGTTGAGCCGGGTGATAGTGGCCGGACATTTCAACCTGCCGCGCTTAAAAAAATTAAGGACCTCTTAAAATTCAATATAATAATCTCGGTAGATGGCGGGATCGATCCCGAAACTATTAAACATGCACGCCGCGAAGGCGCGGGCGTGGCCTACGTCGGCTCCGCTCTAATGGGCAAGGCCAATATTGTCGAGGCACTAGACGAACTGAAGAAGGGGATAAATGCCAATAAACGACAGTGAACTAAGTGAACTTAAAGAACACGCGCGCGCCGTTCGTCGGTCGATAGTGAAGATGACAACTCGCGCCGGCGCCGGCCATTTGGGCGGGTCACTGTCGGTAAGCGACATATTAACATACCTGTATTTTCATGCTATAAAACACAAGCCGCTCTCCGCAAAAGACCGGCTATTTCTTTCGGCCGGACACGTGTGCCCGGCTCTTTATGCCGTCTTTGCAGAATATGGAGCGATAAGTACTCACGATTTAAGTTCATACGGCCAGTTTGGCGCAAAATTGCAGGGCCATCCAAGCTTGGTCGACCTACCGGCTGTCGAGTCAGCCAGCGGATCCTTGGGACAAGGGCTTTCAATCGCTCTGGGAGCGGCATTGGCGACCAAGCTCGACGGTAAATCAAATATTATTTATTGCGTGATGAGTGATGGGGAGCAGGAAGAAGGCAACGTTTGGGAAGCGGCGATGGCGGCGGCGCATTACCACGCCGATAATCTCATTGCCATCATTGACCGCAATAAGCTCCAAATTAGCGGGTCAACGGAAAATGTCATTGGTCTGGCCCCACTGGGGGCTAAATATCGCGCTTTCGGCTGGCATGTTGTCGAATGCGACGGCCACGACTTCGAGTCCCTTGACCACGCGGTAGGCGAGGCCCGGAGCGACACGAAACCTACCGTTGTCATAGCTCACACTGTTATGGGTAAGGGCATCAAATCTATCGAAAACGACCCTCGCTGGCACGGCAAGGTTTTGGATGACAATAAAATATCCGCAACGCTTAATGATTTACAATGACTAAAATTCTCTCAACTCGCGACGGTTTTGGCGAGGGATTAGTGGAAGCCGGTCTGCAAAACAGTGAAATTGTGGCACTCTCGGCCGATGTCGCCGAGTCAACCCGCGCCGATGGCTTTAAGGATAAATTTCCATCGCGATATTTCGAGGTAGGGGTGGCAGAGCAGAATATGGTCGGTATGGCGGTGGGCTTGGCCCTAAGCGGCAAAACGGCATTTGCCATCAGTTACGCCTCATTTATCCCATGCCGCGCGTATGACCAAATTAGGGTATCCGTGGCCTATAACAACGCCAATGTCAAGCTCGTTGGTTCCCACGCGGGGCTAATAACCGGTTTTGATGGCGCATCCCACCAAACGCTTGAAGACATCGCTATGATGCGGGCATTACCCAACATGACTGTTGTTGTGCCGGCCGATGCGACGGAAGCAAAACAGGCAACTTTGGCGCTGTCTAAACATAAGGGACCGGCGTATCTGCGTCTTGGACGCGCTGACGCGCCAAAGATTGATGATAATGACAGCCCATTCGTCATAGGTAAGGCGAAGATATTAAGGCAGGGGATAAATGCAACAATCGTAGCTTGTGGCATAATGGTAAATGAAGCATTGGAGGCCGCCGACGAGCTGGCGGAGCAAAGTATCAGCGCCGCTGTTATTAACTGCCACACCATTAAACCCCTGGATAGTGATACCATCTTGCGGTGCGTCTCCAAAACTAAGGTGGTGGTTACAGCCGAAGAAGCGCAAATTAGCGGCGGACTGGGCGAAGCGGTCGCGTCACTGGTTGCCGAAAACAATCCCAAGCCGCTCAAGCGAATTGGCGTAAATAACTGTTTTGGCCAGTCCGGCCAGCCGCAAGAATTACTGGAGCATTACGGGCTTACACGGCAACATATCGTCGGAATGGTGGTGGAGATGCTGAAAAGGTGTTAAATATTTTCAAGTAGCGATCGGGTAATGTCCCGTATTTGAGATTTAGAATTTGTAATTTATTTGGAATTTGTTATTTGTAATTTAGATTTTATGAGACGGAGGAATATTGTTTGATCTAGTTACTATTGGCGATGCTAGTATAGACACTTATTGCGTCCTCGACCACAAGGAGGCAGATGTTTTGTGTAGCGTTGACAGGTCGTCCTGCCAGCTGACACTTGATTACGCCGATAAGATTCCCCTAAAAAGCATCGCGCGCGCGGTAGGCGGCAATGCCGCTAATGTCGCGGTTGGCGGAGCACGGCTGGGACTTAATACTAGCATAGTCGCCACCATCGGGGCTGACGATGCGTCACGGCAGGTTATCCACACTCTCGAAAAGGAAGATGTAAACCTAGAACATCTATCACGCGTAGGTCGCAATAATCAATCAGTAGCTATTGTTTACGACGGTGAAAGGACTCTTCTGGTCCACCATGAACCTCGCGAATATAAATTTACTCCTCCAGGAGCTACTAAATGGTTTTACGTTACGTCAATGGCTAAAGGCAGTGAGGCAATTGGCACTGAAATCGCCGCCTACGCCAGTGAAAATAATATAAAAATCGCTTTCAGCCCGGGCACCTGGCAGTTGCGCCTTGGGCCAGGTGTCATGCGTCCAATATTAACTGAAACAGAAATAATTATCCTTAACCGCGACGAAGCGATAGTCTTTACGAAATCAAAGCCCAAGACGCCAATTCCAGAACTGCTGATCAAGCTAGCCGAACTTGGTCCGCTAATCTCTATTATCACCGAAGGTGATAAAGGGTCTCACGCGTTCGACGGGCAAGATGTCATCGATTGCCCGATCGCTACCGCAAATAAAATCGAATCAACCGGCGCGGGTGACGCGTTCTCGGGCGGACTCGTCTCCGCTATCATTCACGGCGAAGATTTAAGGACTGCCATGCTGTGGGGAAGCGCCAATGCCGCGTCGGTCATTGAACATATCGGACCCCAGAAGGGACTGTTAACCCTCCCGCAGATAAAAAACAAACTTAATTGACACAAGCATGAAACCACATATCATCATTACCCGCCCTATTCCCAAAGCCGGTCTCGACCTGCTGGTTGGCTCTGGACGCTATGTGGTCGACGTACATAGCGCGAATAAAATTCCGTCTCGCGAGCAATTGATAAGTTATGTTAAGAATGCCAATGCTATAGTATCGCTTCTCACTGAACATATTGACCAGGAAATAATTGCTGAAGCCGGAGATGAGCTGAAAATCATTGCCAACTACGCGGTGGGTTATGACAATATTGACGTTCGAGCCGCGACTGCCAAGAATATTGCCATCACCAATACTCCCGATATCATGACACAAACCGTCGCCGAACACGCGGCGGCGTTGATGCTCGCCGCCGCGCGGCGCATCAGCGAAGGCGACCGCTATATCCGCGCCGGAAAGTACAAACAATGGGAGCCGGAGCTGCTGCTTGGCCCGGAACTATTTGGCAAAACCCTCGGCATTGTTGGCACGGGAAACATAGGTTCGGTGATGGCGCGAATCTGTTATCATGGTTTTGGCATGAAAATTATCTATCACGACATAGAAAAAAATCTCGAGCTCGAGCGCACCACGCACGCCTTCCAAGTATCACTTAACAGATTGTACGAATCGGCAGACGTAATCTCTCTTCATATTCCGCTACTACCAACCACTAGACACTTGATCAACGGTAGCGCGTTTAACAAGATGAAAAAGAACGCGGTCCTTATCAATACCTCACGCGGCCCCGTGGTGGAGGAGAAGGCGCTAGTTAAAGCGCTTAAAGAAAAAGAAATATTTGCCGCCGGACTGGATGTTTTTGAATTCGAACCCAAGATATCGGCGGCGCTTAAAAAGATGCCGAACGTTGTCATGACGCCCCATACCGCCTCCGCCACCCACGAGGCGAGAGATGGTATGGCGGTTATGGCGGTGCAAAATGTCATCGCGGCTCTTGCCGGCAAACTACCACCCAACCTGGTCAATAAGGAGTTGGAGGATAAGTATAAGAAAGCTTAAAGCTAAAAGTGTAAAAGTTAAAACTATAGGATTAAACTTAAAGTATCAAGTGCCCTGCTTTGGCTTTATTATTTCATTTTTAGGTTTTGAGTTTTGAGCTTTAACCTGTTATTAGGAGGAACATGATAAAACTTGCTATCAATGGCTTTGGGCGCATTGGCCGCACAGCTTTCAAGATAGCGCGCCAAAGACCGGATATAGAAATCGTCGCGGTCAACGACCTCGCTGACGCGCCCACGCTGGCGCATCTGCTAACCTTTGACTCAAATTATGGCGTCTTTCACCAAAAAGTAACGGCGGTGGGAAACGCGCTTCTGATCGGCGGAAAAAAGATTGAAGTGCTAAGTATAAAAGAACCGGATAAACTGCCATGGAAACAAATGGGAGTTGATGTAGTTATAGAGTCAACCGGCAAGTTTACTGACCTGGAGGGAGCTAAGAAGCACCTAACGGCTGGCGCGAAGAAAGTAATAATATCAGCGCCTGGCAAGGATGGGCAGGTGCCGACTTACGTCTTGGGCGTTAACGACCAAAAGTACAATAACGAAACGGTTGTTTCCAACGCATCGTGTACAACCAACTGTATCGCGCCGGTGGCGGCGGTTATCCACCAAAACTTTCGCATAGTCAAAGCCATGATGACAACGATTCACGCCTATACCGCCGATCAAAATATCCAAGATGGTCCGCACAGAGACCTTAGGCGGGCGAGAGCGGCGGGCTACAACATTGTTCCCACTACCACCGGCGCGGCGCTGGCAGTCGGGGAGACCATACCGGAAATAAAGGGCAAATTCGACGGTTTAGCCATCCGCGTACCGGTGCCAATCGGGTCATTGTCCGATTGTGTCTTTGTCGTCGGCCGGAAAACTACAGTTAACGAAATCAATAACGCCCTTATCCAAGCGGCGCAAAATCCTGTATATCAAAACATATTAACCGTGACCAATACACCGATTGTCTCAAGCGACATCGTGGGCAATCCATACTCGGCGATCGTTGACCTCTCGCTTACCAAGGTCATCGAGGGCGACCTTATTAAAGTAATAGCTTGGTACGACAACGAATGGGGCTACAGCAACCGTCTGATAGATCAGGTGATAGCCCTTGGCAAATAAATTGGCACCCTCCCGAGGAAGGGTGCCTGTGCAACGCGGCAGTGTGGATAGACTCGTCTGCTTGGGAGAGCTATCCCTGAAGGGTTTCTCACCCATAGCCAGACCTAATGCGCTAATCCTTTTGTCTGGCATAATCTTAACAAAATACTCCATACTTGCCAATAGCCCAAGCACACATTACAATTAATAAATGAGTTACGACACTATTATTATCGGGGCGGGGCCGGCGGGACTGACGGCGGCCATTTACGCCGGCCGCAACCGGCTCAAAACGCTCGTGCTATCCCTGGATACCGGAGGTCAGACAGCCATATCCGGCGAGGTCGAGAATTACCCTGGTGTCGATTCCTTGCAGGGTATAGACCTAGCTGAAAAGATGAGGGGCCAAGCTGGCGCGCAGGAGACCGTCGAGCTAAAAATTGGCCCAGAATACCAAGTAAACGGCATTAGCCAAATTGCCGGCAGCTTTAGCGTAACTACCACGAGGGGAGAGGTCCATGAAAGTAAAACACTCCTTCTCACCGCCGGCAAGAATCCGAAACGGCTAGGTGTGCCAGGTGAAAAAGAATATGAAGGCCGAGGAGTAAATTATTGCGCGACCTGCGACGCGCCACTTTACCGCGACAGGGTTGTAGTTGTTATCGGCGGGGGATATTCAGCAACCGAGGCGGCGGAGATGCTGACCAAATACGCTAAACAAATATATGTATTGTCCTTAAATGACAAACTCAACGGTGAAGCGGTAACACTTGAAAAAATTAA
>CAYHTS010000038.1:0-6491 GCA_964359635.1 uncultured Candidatus Saccharibacteria bacterium
GAGGTTAATACTTCCGCGGTCTAGGCCATAACCTTCAACGGCCGAGTTTATATCGCCTTCCGCAATACCACACCCGCCGCGGAGGTCTGGCGAACGGCGGCTATGAGTACTCTGTCGATGACACCGGACACCCTAAGTGACGCGACGGTAGGGACAGCATATAGCGTAACTTTTGCCTCTGTCTCCGGCACGGCGCCGTTTACTTTTAGCGCCAGTGGCTTGCCGGCGGGTCTGTCTATCTCAACAGCCGGCGTATTGTCCGGTACACCAACTACAGCCGGTACCTATTCCATAACCGTTAACCTTACCGATTCGGGACAGCCGCAACAGCTCTCATCGCGCACCTATTCTCTTACAGTAAAGGGCATTCAATTGCCTGAAACCGGCTCGGCGTTGTCACTTAGTACAATAAGAATTATCCTGGCAATAGGAGGACTTGTTTGTTCGCTCGCGTTATATCTAAATTACGCCGTGTTGGGCGCCGCAAGAAGAAGGTAGTTCTCTGGCTGGCGATAGCCATAATAATTCTCTCCGCCGCGGCTTGGAACGGCTGGCGATGGTTCGGCGCGCACGCAGTTTACCTAGAAACAGGACGGTCGGATGGTCGGTATGCCGATATTCCGGCGCTAGAGGATATCAGTGCGTCCCTGAATCGCTTCGGTTTGATAATAAATAAGCTTGGCATCCAGGTTCCGGTTATGGAAGACATCGATGGTCAAAATAAATCGGTTTACTATAAAGCGCTGAATCGCGGTGTGGCGCATTACAAAGGCACAGCCAAGCCCGGGGAGAACGGCAATATATTCATTTTCGGCCACTCAAGCACGCTGATTGGCAGCGGCGACTATGCGCAAATTTTCGCGTCTCTTAATAATCTCAAGAAGGGTGATGAAGCAATCATTACTTATCGCGATAAAAGTTATCGCTACGGCGTATCCGCGAAAAAAATTGTCGCCAGTGACGACGCTAGTGTTTTGGAGCCAACTAAAACAGAGCAACTAACCATTATGACCTGTTGGCCCATCGGCTCCAACGCCAAGAGATTGATAGTTAT
The DNA here is from genome assembly GCA_964359635.1 of uncultured Candidatus Saccharibacteria bacterium. Lineage (GTDB taxonomy): Bacteria > Patescibacteriota > UBA1384 > UBA1384 > UBA1384 > DATEBX01. The sequence goes on from CAYHTS010000038.1 coordinate 1,055, forward strand.
TTTGAAGCCAAGAAATTAGTAAATTATACGACTTACGTAATTGTCGGATAGACCCCTCCTCGCCCGCCCGACTCGACGTCGGTCGAGGCAGGCCTCCCCTTAATCAAGGGGAGGATGGGTGGGGTGAATGCGTAAGTCGTATAAATAAATCATTTTTTAGAAATTAGTCATTAGAAATTAGGGTTTCAAAGCTCGTGGTGTTTGCTAAATATCAATAATTTGAGTATCCTTTGATTAGGAAAATATTTAGAAAGGACTATTATGTGGTTACTACTTGCGCTTCTTCTGGGCATCGCGCTGGGCATCTCCAGCCATATTCGCGGCAGTGTCAAGGATAAGGTTGAGGGAGTGATTGAGGGTGTGGCGGTGGTTTGCGGCACCAGTTGGCTATTTGTCGCCATCGGGCTTTGGTGGTGGCTGGCGGTCATCCTAGGAATACTATTATTTGCCGCCTATCTCTTGGCTCTCCAAGCTCTCACCCAAAAATCCCTCGGCCAGAAACCGCTCTAGCGAACTTTTGAGTTTAGAAGCTCAAATAATATAGAGATATCCACTAGCTGCCGGGGGTTTCCTCCGAGGCTCTTTTTTTAGCAAAACAAAAAACGGTTATCAAAAACCGCTTCTTTATTTTATTGTTTGCCTCCGCTTAATGGTGAGCGTAGCCGAACCATGGCGTGCCACGCGTAGCCCCGACCGCTCTGGGTCGTGGGCGAAGTGTGGTACCCTCGGCAGGATTCGAACCTGCAGCCTAAGGGTTAGAAACCCTTCGCTCTATCCATTGAGCTACGAGGGCGTACGCATTATTATTCCCGACGCTTCGGTCGGATCCCGACCTCCAAATCTTAATAATAAATGAAACGTCGGGACTAATTTCCCAGCCCTAGGATTGTCCCCGCCCGAACGACCAGAATCGTCTGGTCGGGCAGGCGTCTCGGGCGGATAATGTCAAATTTCTAAATATGGAATCTCTTTATGATGGGGTCAGGCAGTAGAAGCAGTCCGCAACTACTTCCTAACTGATGTTGAATATATCAAAATACCAGATTTAAGTCGAGTGTTTTATGGTCAGGCGAATAAATTATAGCATTTCATCGCGTAAATATCTCGCAATACTGTTATAATAAAATTACATCGTAAGGAATTGACATCGCACTCGCTATATGTTACAAAGGAGGTAAATATGAGCAATCTCGAAAAAGAATTTAAATACTTTATCAAGCACCAAACAGAACTTGTAAAAAAATACAGAGGTAAATTTGTAGTTATTAAGGATGAGAAAGTTATTGGTGCTTACGATAGTGAAATTAATGCATATACTGAATCACAAAAAAAAGAAACTCTTGGCACATTTTTGATCCAAGAATGTAAACCGGGTGAAACAAGCTACTCCCAAACTTATCACTCAAGAGTTGCCGTGAAATGAAGCCCTCCGCACTAACCAATAAGGGTAATGGGATACTAAGAGTTCTACAAACAACAGTAGGGGTTTCCCTTCCGGTTGTTAGTGCTGTTGATAAGAAAAAAATTGTGGTTGAAAATTTTAACGGTATTTGGGATACGGGAGCGACTAGCTCGGTTATTACGAAAAAGGTTGTAAAGAAGCTTAATCTTAGGCCGGTAGGAATGACACTTGTTCATACCGCAAGTGGTTCTGGCAATCAAAATCAATACCTTGTTAATATCGTGTTACCATGTAAAGTTATGATTCAAAATGTCAAGGTTACAGAGGGAATATTATTCGGAACCGATATATTAATAGGAATGGATATTATTAATCTTGGTGACTTTTCAATTACAAACCATGGAGGTATCACAGTAATGTCGTACTGTATGCCCTCTTATCACAGCTTAGACTTTGTTCCTGAAATTAATAATGGCTCCTTTTCTAAACCTGACAAAAAACGTCTTGAGCGCGAAATAAAAAAAGTTATAGAAACGAGAGTTTAAGACGAAAAATTATAGAGCGTGCGTCTTGTCTTTTAAAAACGGAGCATAACACCCATTTATCTTCTGAATTTGTCTATCAGCAAACTCTTCCTTTGTGAATGTTCGCGTTTCAAAGTTATTTGGTGTCTGATACATCCAAACGTCAAATATTGCATCGGACTTATTTTGGAATTGTATCGTATTCCATTTACCGCCCATATAACTACCCGTATTAGAATTATCGGCCATCCGATTATTATATTTAAGAACCCTTCTTCTAACTATTAAGTTTTTCTTCCTGATTCAGCTATTGTTGGGAAAAATACCAGTAAAGTAATATGCCCCCAACAACAAATAGAAAGCCGCAAGAAGCCCACATTTCGTATGGTTTTTCTTCATGTTCTGTGTTTGGTTTGAACAACCAATAAACACAAGCAAGCGGAATAAGGATCGAAAAAACCTGTCCGAAAATGTCTGATAACGTTAATTGTGCCAATGGCGTTACGCTTATATCAATCTCCGGCTTGAACACAAAGTAGCCAATAACACCGAGGGTTGAGATAAATATTACTCGAAAAATAAATCCAAAAATTTGCTTCGTCTTGTTTAAGACACTATCTGCTTTATCTTTAATTTTATTCCTATTCATTTTTTTGTGTCACGTAATTGTTCTTGTTGGATTTGAAACTATTTAATATAAAGCCATTCTCTTCGGCTGTAACGAACATACCAATCTTCTTTGGCGTTTTCATAGAGTAAAGTCAAATTATTTATGATGGGGTGATCGAGCGGGCTCGAACCGCCAACCGCCTGTTCCACAAACAGGAGCTCTGCCAATTGAGCTACGATCACCACGGACCACGAATACGTGGAATGTCTAATGTCAAATTTCTAATTTCTAAGTGTGGAATGCCTTCGGCATATTGAATGTCCTGAAAGGATGCCAGAACTTTTCACTTTACACTTTGAACTTTTAACTATTACCATGGCGCCCTCGACAGGACTCGAACCTGTAACCTCTTGTTCCGAAGACAAGCGCTCTATCCAATTGAGCTTCGAGGGCTTGGTACAGGGCTAATCCGCTGAGCTAAGGAAATAATAAGTTCTCCTTCGACTTCGCTCAGAGTATTCGACCTTTGATCTTTGATGGTCAAAGACCATGAGCGAACGAAGTGAGTCGAATGGCAGCCCCAGGGGGAATTGAACCCCCGTTTGCAGGATGAAAACCTGCTGTCCTAACCACTAGACGATAGGGCCATACTAATTAATCTTTCAATCGCTGCTCGGCTGTGCCATGACTTTATCTGTACTTCTCTTCTCCTCGCTTCTTTTAAGGTATGGAAAGATTCCTTATATTTCAATACCCATGGTATGTACGGCTTCGTTGATTTGACACGCTTGCCATTATGCATACTTACTCTATTGGTAACATTAAACGTACTGCCAATATAGTATTTATTTGATTTCTGACTTTGGAGGATGTAGCAATAATACATTCATATCCATCATATCTATTTGTATCTAACCATCCCGTCCCGATATAGAACATATCGTGGACGAGGATCCACGATCCTCGACGTTAGTCGGGATCGGGACTAGACGATAGGGCCATAAAAGTATAACCAAGTACACCTACGAGGTGTACTTGCGGTCGGGACAAGACGAATGCGCCAAGTTCTATAACCCGATTACCATACACCAAACTAGCCAAAGAATCAATGTGCCGTGGAGCGGGTAGCCTCACTACGCCTTACGAGCTTCGCGGGTCAGGTGTCGGTTATTGCATTTATCACTGAATGAATGCGTAATACCGCGTAGCCCCAACCCTACAGGGGTCATGGGCGAAGTGGTATGGAGCGGGTGAAGGGAATCGAACCCTCGTATCAAGTTTGGAAAACTCGCGCTCTACCATTGAGCTACACCCGCCGATTGCAATTAACCGGTGTATTACCTATAATATAGCTAGCTGGTCTGGTGGCCGAGGAGTTAGGCAGCGGTCTGCCTGCCCGACGCACATTGGCCTGATGGCGGAGTGGTTACGCAACGGTCTGCAAAACCGTTTACGAGGGTTCGATTCCCTCTCAGGCCTCCATTCTGCTAAATCTTATCAAGAAATTAGTCATTACTCAAGGAGTAAATATGGGAAGAAGGCATAAACGCAAGAAAAAAATTCACACGCAACCCAAATCATTCATAGGCGCCGCCGAAAGCGCCATTGAACAAGTTAGTCAACCGGAGATGCAACAGCACGCCGGTTTGGGCATTAACTTGCAAGGCGACGAAGCAATCATTGCAAGCAACAAAGGTGTCGGGCGGGAAATTAGAAATATCGCTCTTCTGGTGATTTCACTGGCGGCAGTTGTCGCTATCGTCGCGATTATTAACGCGCGAACTACCGCCATCAATACCCTCGGCGGGCAGTTAATGCAGTGGCTTCACATCTGGGGCGCGTAAGATAGTTGGATCGCATTGATTCGTGGTGTCATGCGCGGTATAATATCTGAGGTTTTCGGGCCGTTAACTTCCCACTTCACTCTCGTTATACTCGGGCTTCGCGGGACAAGTAGCATATTATAGATCGTGCTTGCCCAGCGTAGCTCTGGTGAACACCAGAGCGTAGTTGGGGGTCCATAGTTCAGTGGCAGAACAACGGCCTCTTAAGCCGTGTGTCGGAGGTTCGAATCCTCCTGGACCCACCATTTTATTGTCAAATATCTATTAATCATCATTATTGGTAACCTATGATTGGGGGGAAGTCGCAACTTAGTTCTTGCTCGTTGACAGCTGCGCCATCGCGTAGAGTGGATTCGGGAAGGTAGGTGAGTGTCGTGGCGGATAAAAAAGGCAAGCGACCTGTACGGATAGATGTTATCAATGAGAAACCCGTAGGGGTACTGGTTCCGACAGGGGTGTCGGCGCCCATCATCAGAGATGTAACCATCTGGGCGGTGACGGAGGACGAGAAGGAATACGGAGAGATGAGACGAAGGGCTCCTAGAGGTGACAGAAGGATTCGTGGCATCTCCGGCCACCGAAACGTCGCTGTCGCGTGTCGTGAGTCAGAGAAGGTAGGTGAGTACCGTGCCGGAGGAGCCGAGGAAGGTTACAGTGATTGTCGCCAAGAATCTTCTGGAAGAAGGGAGTAGACATATCGTACCGTCGGAAGAAGCCGCCCGCGACATCAGAGCGGTGAGTGCGGCTGCGGCGCCGCACATCAAGGCGTTGCGCAAGTTCCGACGCGAGTCACTCGCAGTAGCTAGAATCCGTGTCGTGGGTTGACCTTCAGGTACTCGAGAGAATGCGTTCGTTTGTAGGCCATGTTGCTTCCGACATGGCCTTTTGTTTTGGCGGGGGAGGATTGGACTGGAATGGATATTCAGGTATGCTGGGGTGTGCGATAATTTATACTAACTTGAGATATAAAATATAAAATACGTATCGCTTTTTGTAGTACAAGCTTTCGAGTCCAACGAAGCTCCGACTCCAGCTGGGTCGTGGGCGTAGTTGGAAG
>CAYHTS010000039.1:0-6117 GCA_964359635.1 uncultured Candidatus Saccharibacteria bacterium
GATATTGTCCGGTGAAGGAGGTTTTGATGCCGGCGAGCATCTCGGGGGTGCCGGCGGCCACGACACGGCCGCCCGCGTCGCCGCCCTCCGGCCCGAGATCCACAATGTAATCAGCAGTTTTTATGACATCAAGATTATGTTCGATGACAAGCACCGTGTTGCCGCCGTCAACGAGGCGATGCAGTACTTCCAGTAGTTTTGCGACATCGGCAAAATGGAGACCGGTTGTCGGCTCGTCAAGAATATATATGGTCTTGCCGGTGGCGCGACGTGAAAGCTCGGTTGAGAGTTTGACCCTCTGCGCTTCGCCGCCCGATAGCGTGGTGGCGGCTTGGCCCAAGTGAATGTAGCCCAAGCCGACATCATTGAGCGTCCCCAATTTATCATAAAGGCGCGGGATATTTTGGAAGAATTCCAGAGCTTCGTCGATGGTCATCTCCAGCACTTCGGCAATGTTCTTGCCCCTATAGCGCACCTGCAGGGTCTCGTGGTTGTAACGCCTGCCGCCGCACACATCGCACGGTAGATAAACATCTGGCAGGAAATGCATCTCAACTTTCAAAACACCATCCCCTTGGCATTTTTGACATCGCCCTCCACCGCCATGAGCCGAAACGTTAAATGAAAATCGGCTTGGCGTGTAACCCCGTACTCTCGCTTCCGGCGTAGCGGCAAAGAGTTCGCGTATTAAATCGAAAGTTTTTGTGTAAGTCGCCGGATTGCTGCGCGGCGTGCGACCTATGGGCGACTGATCAATCAGCACCGCTTTATCGAGATATTCCACACCTTCTATGCCATCGCTCGCCCCAGGCTTCTCCCATGCCCGATTGAGCCAATAAGCCAGTGTTTTATACAATATCTCATGAACGAGAGTTGATTTACCACTCCCTGACACTCCGGTAATGCATATAAATTGTCCGCCAATCGGTAGGCGAATGTTGATATTTTTTAGATTATTTTCTCGCGCGCGCATAATAGTTAAATAATTACCCGATTGCTTGCGACGCGCCGCGCGGTAACCAATTTTCATCTGTCCCGATAAATACTGGCCAGTCAAAGATTGTTTATTCTTTATTATGTCGGCAACTTTCCCTTCGGCCACCAAATAACCGCCGTGCTGGCCAGCGCCCGGTCCCAAGTCGATAATATGGTCGGCACGGCGCATGGTTTCTTCGTCGTGCTCAATAACCAGCACCGTGTTGCCAAGGTCTCGCAACGCCATCAGAGTTTGCATAAGGCGTGAGTTGTCTCTTTGGTGCAAACCGATAGACGGCTCGTCAAGCACATACAGTACACCGACCAAACCGGAACCGATTTGGCTGGCCAGACGAATGCGTTGGGTCTCTCCGCCCGAAAGGGTTTTAGACGCGCGCGCCAGTGTCAAATAACCCAAACCAACATTGACTAAAAAATGCAATCTCGCTTTTATTTCGTCCACCAACCGACTCGCTACTTTTTGTTCATGGTCGCTTAGTCGCCATTTGCCAAAAAATAAATCCAACGCGATTATGCTCATATCGCAGAGTTCGGCGATGTTATGTTCGGCAATTTTCACCGCTAGAACTTCCGGCTTGAGACGCTGGCCATGGCAATCGGGACAGGGCTGCTGGGCCATATATTTCGTCAAATCATCACGCACCGCGTCCGAAGTTGTCTCGCGGTAGCGTTTCTCCAACATTTTCATAATGCCTCGAAAACGCATCTGCCAACGAAACTCGTTGCCGCTTTTTGTTTGATGTTCCATTGCTATGACGTCATCCGCGCCGCGGCCATAAATTAGCAGGTCAACTTCCTTGCACGATAAATCTTTTATTGGACGCAGCTCATTTATTTGGTAATGTCGACAAACGGCGCGGATAATATATCCCCACCAATTATTGGCGCGGTAGCTCCATGGTAGAAGTCCTCCGCCAGCGATTGTTTTGGCGCGGTTCGGTAATACTAAATCTGCGTCAAACTCTTGAAACACACCCAGTCCGTGGCATTTATCACAAGCTCCATAGGGACTGTTGAATGAAAATAATCGCGGTTCGAGCGTCGGAAACGCGCCAAAGTCGCAATGGGTGCAAGAGAGTATCGAGGATAGGTTAAGTTCTTCCTTGCCGGAAACAATGGTTATCAAACCGTCGGCCAAACCAACCGCGTTTTCCACTGCCTCCGTGAGACGCAGGCGTAAATCAGCATCAAGTTCACGCTCGTGTGATAGCTTAATTTGGTCAGTGATAATTTCAATAGTATGGGCCTTATAGCGCGCCAATTTAGGCGGCTGGTTCAATGAAACAATTTGACCGTTTATCCTCGCCCGCGCGTATCCCTTTTTTTCATATTCTTTAAGAAGTTCAACGTACTCGCCCTTGCGGCCGCGCACCACCGGCGTCAGTATCATCACCGACTTACCCTCATACAGGTCAGCGATAATATCAATCATCTGGTCAACCGTTTGCGCGTCAATAGGGTGAGCGCACTTAGGACAATACGGCTTGCCGAGGCGGGCGAAAAGAACGCGCAAATAGTCGTAAATTTCCGTGACGGTGCCGACCGTCGAGCGCGGATTGCGTGAAACCGACTTTTGGTCAATGGAAATCGCCGGCGAAAGACCCTCTATGTAGTCAACCTCCGGTTTTTCCATCTGCCCCAAGAATTGCCGAGCGTAACTCGACAATGATTCGACATAGCGACGCTGGCCTTCGGCATAAATCGTATCAAACGCCAGGGTTGATTTGCCACTGCCCGACAAACCGGTGATAACCACAAGTTTATCGCGCGGAATACTTACGTCGATATTCTTAAGGTTGTGCTTTCTGGCACCCTTGACAATAATAAATTTAGGATTTGCCATAAAGCTAACCTTACCAGAATAACTGGCAAGGATCCAATCATATGTTTAGATCGATAGAAAGCATCTGCCGTTGTCATTCTGGGGCGAAGACGAAGAATCTCTTTAGCTCACACAGAGACAGAAACTCTATAGACCCAGATTCTTCACTCCAGCGGGGTTCAGAATGACAAATAAGAAACCTTTTTTGACACTTGTTTATTTGAACAGTTTGGCGAGGTCGGTGGGTTCTTCCATTCTTATCCGCGGTAACGTTAGCCAGTTATCACCATTTTGAACAGCTTTGCCGACAACGGTGGTCGCCGACAGATAGCCGGCACTTTTGACCGCCGCTACCGCCACATCGTTGTATTGCCCCGATGGATAACAAAAGTCGGTAACAGGCCGCCCGAGGTGTTCCTCAATGGTCTTTTTAGATTTAGCCAATTCTTCCTTCATCCGTTCCGCGCTCAAAGCAGTTTCCGTCAAGTCAACGTGGTCGAGTGTGTGGCTGCCAAACGTCATGCCGTAAGCCGCCATTTCTTGTATTTGCGGCCAACTCATAAAACCGTCTTGTCCCACGCGGTTGGTAATAACATAAAACAACGCTTGAGCGCCAAACTTTTGCAGAATTGGATAAGCTTGAGTGTAGGCATCGCTATAACCATCATCAAACGTAATAATCGCTGGTTTTTCCGGCAGAGAGCCCTGACGGATGGATTGCGGCGTGACTGTCTGGTAGCCGGCGGCAAGTAGTTGTTGAAGTTGCAGCTCAAAAGTTGCCGGTGTTACTGTTAGGCCTCGCCCAATGGCATCGTCCTCCGGCGGCATCTCGCGGATATAGTGGTACATCAAAACGAGCACCGCTGGCGCGCCGTGGTAAAGCCCGTCATCCGATATTTGGGCAATATCAATAGTGGCAGCATCTTCCGGCACATCGGCGCGCAAACTAAGTGTTGACGCGCGGCTAAGCGCCGGCGAACTCACTTGGTCCGCCCGCGTCGTCAGTCCACAGCCGCTAATCCCAAAAACAAGACCTGCCGATAGTATGACTTTGGCAATACGCAATAATATAATCCCCTCCTTTATGGGCTTCTATCTTATACTATACCCCATTTGCCCGAGTTCGATAAACTCCGGTTTATGATTTTCATGTCATTCCGTACTGGTTCATTCCGATGCAACAAAGCCTGCCCCGCGAAGTTCTGACGAAGTGGGGATGCGGAATCCAGGCCAGGACCCCGCATCTGCTGTGCGGGATGACAATTTATGATTTAAAGTTCAACAACTTCATCTTTTTTAATTCATTTATCGTGTCCCTAAGGACTGCCGCTTCCTCGAAGCGCAGATTGGCGGCGGCATCTTTCATCTGCCGCTCCCTTTCCTTTATTAGCGCCGGCAGGTCTTCGTGTTTCATTACTTTTTCGACATCATCGAGTTCAACCTCACCGTGAATTTCTCCCAATATAGAAGTGATATTTTTTTGGATGGTTTTGGGCGTTATGCCGTGGCGCGCATTGTGAGCGACTTGAACCGCGCGGCGCCGGTTAGTTTCGTCTGTCGCCCGCTTCATAGAGCCCGTCACTTGGTCGGCATATAAAACCACGCGGCCGTTAACGTTGCGCGCCGCGCGGCCGATGGTTTGAACAAGCGACGTCTCCGAGCGCAAGAATCCTTCTTTATCGGCATCGAGTATCGCCACCAGCGACACCTCCGGCAAGTCGAGTCCCTCCCGCAGTAGGTTCACACCCACGACGACATCAACTTTACCGCGTCGCAAGTCGCGCAGTATTCTCAATCGCTCCAGTGTGTCAACCGACGAATGCAGATATTTAACTTTCAGCCCTATTTCCTTAAGGTAATCCGCCAAGTCCTCCGCCATTTTTTTCGTAAGCGTTGTGACTAGCGCTCGCTCACCAACCTTGACGCTTTCTCTTATCTCACTCACCAAATCATCAATTTGATTGTCGCTCGGTCGAATATCGACCCTAGGGTCAACCAGCCCTGTCGGGCGAATAAGCAACTCGACCGTCTGTGACGCCTGCTCTCGCTCAAAATCGCCCGGTGTCGCCGAAGTAAAGATTACTTGCTTTATTTTTCCCAAAAATTCATCGAACTTGAGCGGGCGGTTGTCTTTGGCGCTTGGCAGACGAAATCCATAGTCAACCAGTGTTTGCTTGCGCGATCTATCACCGGCATACATACCGCGTATTTGCGGCACTCCGACATGCGATTCGTCGATAATCACCACGAAGTCACTCGGAAAATAGTCGAGCAATGTATACGGCGGCTCACCGGCGGCGCGACCGTCAAAATAAATAGAATAATTTTCAATGCCATTGCAGTAGCCAATCTCACGAATCATCTCAAGGTCATATTTTACCCGTCGCTCGAGACGGTCTGACTCTAGGATTTTTCCATCGCGTTCAAATTCTTGAACCCGCGCCTTCATATCCTTCTCGATTTGCGCGGTCGCTGATTCGATGACGGATGGGGGAGCTATGTAGTGTTTGGCGGGGAAGATAGTAGCGGTTTTCTCGGCACCGACGATATGGCGCGTGACGGCATCGACTAATTCTATTTTTTCGATGCTCCGCTCCCCCCAAAATATTCGGTAGAGTAGGGAAGTGGCGCCCGAAGTTAATACTTCTACTATATTGCCGCGAGCGCGAAAACTGCCTCGGGTTAGGTCGTGTGATGTGCGGGTAAATTGCATTCCAACTAATTGTCGCATGACATCTTCGCGCGATTTGCTGGAGTCCCCCACCGCTAACTCCAAAATTGTCGCACTATATTCGCTCGGCGAGCCAAGTCCGTAAATAGCGCTCACTGACGCCACAATGATGACATCGCGCCGAGTAAGAAGTGCCTGCGTGGCCGCGTGGCGCAAACGGTCAATCTCATCGTTAATGGTCGCCTCTTTTTCGATGTAGGTGTCTGATGTTGGCAGGTATGCTTCCGGCTGATAATAATCGTAATAGCTGACAAAATACTCAATGGCATTTTTCGGCAATAATTCGCGCAATTCCCCCACCAACTGCGCCGCCAATGTTTTATTGGGCGCCATGACAAGTATTGGCCGCTGGACTTTCTCGGCCACCGCCGCCATGACAAAAGTTTTACCAGAGCCGGTCACACCGAGCAGTGTTTGAAATTCGTTGCCACGTTTAAGTCCAGCGGCCAGTTTGCCGATGGCTTGCGCCTGGTCCCCCTTCGGCTGATATTTTTTAGATACTTTAAATCTCATCAGTGCTTTGAATTATGAAAATTGCATGCCGTAGGCCACGGTTTACCGTGTTTCG
>CAYHTS010000040.1:0-6042 GCA_964359635.1 uncultured Candidatus Saccharibacteria bacterium
AGGCCGCGATCGAGATGCTCTCGGGAAAGGCCGCCGCCAGAGAACCAGCGATAACAATGCGCGCTTCGCTCGAGGCGGCCGTTACGCCGAGGATTATGCCTAGAACATTAACCAAACCATCTTGGCCGCCCAAGATGAGGTCTGCTAAAAAGTTGCCGGTGTGTTTGCGTGAAAGCTCGTGTGGGTGCATGATATAAAATTAAAAATTTAAAATGCATTCTTCGGCTTCGTTCAGAATGCCCTGAGCCTGCCGAACGGGCAAAATTGTAGAGGCGGATTCTTGTTCCTACCCTATCTTACCAGATTTGTTGTTTTCCTTTGAGGTATTGATTGACTTGATTGCGGTGATTCGCCATAATGTAAGATATGGGAAAACTTACAATCAATAAAGAGAAATGCAGTGGGTGTGGGACGTGTGTAGCGGTCTGTCCCGAAGGCGCGGCTTTTGATGACGACGGCAAGGCCAAAGTTATTGACTCTGATAAGCTTAAAGCATGCGGCGGTGTCAGTATCTGCCCCAGTCAAGCGATAGAGGAGCAAAAGTAGAAAACTTTTGCGAATTAAGATTCACGGATTAAGAATTATGGAGTGTCATTGCGAGGCCAGGCGAAGCAATCTGGGCCCACCTGCCCGACTGTCCGCCCGGCCGAACCGTCCGGACGGATTGCGTTCAGGCGGGGATCCTTCGACCCGTCTCGACTCGGCTAGTCGGCCGAGGCGGGCAAGCTCAAGATGACCGCGAGCGGTCAGATTGCCGCGTCGGCACAGTGTGCCTCCTCGCAATGACCCGTCCGTACGACTACGGGAGGACAGGAGAATACAGTTATTTGATGCTTGTAATTTGTTATTTATTCTAGGGAGGAGGTGGTTAAATTGGCGAAAAAAATTGGTACAGTAACGCACTTTTTCGATAAAATTTCGGTGGCGATTATTAAAATTGACGCGCCGCTAAAGGTCGGCGATAATATCGTAATTAAAGGTGCCACTACCGACGAAAAAGTTACGATTGATTCCATGCAAGTTGACCACAAGGACATTGACCAAGCCGAGAAGGGTCAGGAGGTCGGCATTAAGGTGACCGGCCGAGTCCGCGAGGGTGATAAAATTAGCTTAGCGGAAGCGTAAACCAAATAATACACGACTTACGGATTTTATGGTTCGAGCCCCAGTAGGGGCGAGAACTATTACCATTTAATTGGTGAGGAAGGATTAATTATGGCTCAAGCAGAAAAATTGCATGCCCAACGGGTTGGAGTTTTCGTAGACGTGCAGAATATGTATTATTCCGCACGCAATCTTTATGGCAAGAAGGTTAATTTCGGCAATATATTAAAAGATGCTGTGGCCGACCGCCAGCTAATTCGCGCTATCACCTATGTCATCAAGGCAGAGGCCGAGCAGGAGGCAAGTTTTTTTGAAGCGCTAAGTAAAATTGGTTTTGAAGTGCGCGCTAAAGATTTGCAGACCTTTCTTGGCGGCGCCAAGAAAGGCGACTGGGATGTGGGCATAGCCATGGATATGATGCGTGTAGCGCCCAAACTTGATGTAGCGGTGCTCGTTAGCGGCGATGGCGACTTTGTTGATTTACTCCAACATATGAAAGCGCTAGGTTGCCGCACAGAGGTAATGGCGTTTGGCGAAACCTCATCAAAACGCCTCATTGAAGAAGCCCATTCTTATACCGACCTAGGCAAGACCCAATCAAAGTACCTGATTGGAAAGTGACCCAGCAGGGTCATCCCGAGCTCCCGATGAAATCGGGACGAGGGATCTAGGCCTTCCCAACCCAAGTGGGGTCGAGAAGTTTGAACCTAATAGTTCTCGATAAACTCGAACAATAATTGAACTGCGGAAGTCCCGTACACGTTCTAGCGGGTAGCTAAGCAGGATGGAAAACTGGTAGTGTAAGTTTATGAAATCTGACATCGTTGTCGGCGCGGATGACGAAATAAATGCCGATTCACTACTTGAACAGGCGGAAAACGCTGATGGTGATAGCGACGGCTTATCCCAAGCCGCCGACTCTTTAGTCAATCTTCAAACAATAGCCGTTATGTTTGTCGCGACGCTAATTGCCGCGTCCGCTATATGGCTTGTTCGGGGAGCAGTTATTGGCTGGATATTGTGGTTTTTGGGCGGCGTGGTGACTATCTATGGCGCCCGACGGCTTTGGCGGTCAAGTTTTGTAAACTTGCGGCGCAAAGAATTAAGTACTGATTATTTATTAATATTAGCTACTGCCGGCTATTATATATTAGGTACTCTTGGTTTGGCGCGAGGACAGGAATGGGCAATCTATCTCTTCGATGCTGTTTTCTTGGTCTTCGCTTCTCTTGTATCGAGGTTTGTTCAAGACGTTATCAAGCGGAAAATCAATATTCACCTTGAACTGCTGACGGGGGCGTGCGAGGGGCGAATATTGGTTAAGCGGGGTGGACACTTGAAGGAAATTAATGCCGATACGTTGCGCCCCGGTGACTTTGTCGTGGGAGAATCGGGAAGTTCGGTGGTGGCGGATGGTGTGGTGATTCGCGGTGATGGAGAGGTTAGCGAGGTCATCTTCCATAAGGAACGTTCAGTGGTGCCGAAGGCGCCGGGGGATTTGATCTTTGCCGGAAGCCGAGTTCAGAGTGGCCGGCTAGAGTATCAAGTAACTAGTATTGGCCGTGATACACTGGTCCAGAAAATTGTTGCCCTGGTTCGGCGCGCTCAAGATCACGAGGGCCGACTGCGAAGCTTCGCTCGACGGAGCGGTTTGTGGTCAATGCTCATCGTATTGGCCTTAGCTGTAGTTGTCGCAGCCATAGGTCTAGTTAGGCATCGCTCGATTGACGACATCGGGGTGGCGACATTACTACTGCTTGTATCGCTGGCGCCGTGTTTATGGGAGGTAGCATTCGAGTCCGTTGGCATGGCCTTAACGAGTTATGGCTTAAATGTCGGTTTGGTGGTACGTGATCCGGAAATTGCCCTGACCATGCTTCGACTAAAGACAATAGTATTCGACAAAACAGGCACAGTCAGCGAAGGCAAACCTCGGGTAGTTAATATCATCCCTATCAGTAAGGGAACGTCGGTTGATTGGGTATTGAAAACCGTTGCCGCCATAGAAGCTCGAAGCGACCATCCCATAAGCGAAGCAGTTCTTAGGAAATGGCAAAGGCAGATAAGGGAGGCCAATGCCTTTGAGGAAATATCAGGCATGGGTATTCGCGGCATCGTGGAGGGAAAAAGGATGATACTTGGCAATCTCGGCTTTATGCGAGAGTATAATATCGGTTTTGGCCAGGCGACTACCGAAAGAATTCGTCAGCTTGAGGCATCCGGCAAAACTTTACTTTTTTTGGCTCGTGAGAATACTCATCTGTCAGGCATAGTTGTTTTGGAAGACGCGTTAAGGCCAACTTCCTTCGAGGCGGTTGGTAAACTGAAAGATATTGGACTTAAAACAGTGTTAGTAACCGGCGACAATGTGTCTATCGGTAATATGGCGGGGCAGGAAATTGGCGCGGACGAGCCTAGTGGTGGCTTATTGCCAAAGGACAAGGTAAAGGTCATCGAAAAATTAAAGAACGAAGCGGGACCGGTGCTGGCGCTCGGGAGCGGGCAGAGTGACCAAGCTATGATTGGTCACGCCGATATAGGTGTAAGTAATGTAACGGGTTGTGAAATAGCCGATCGGCGTGGCCAGGTTATTATGCTCAACGGGCGATTAAGCGACGCGGTGGAGCTTATTAAGCGCGGGCGCTCGGCGGCGCTCGGCGGCGGCCAGAATCTAATATGGGCATATCTATTTAATATTTCCTTGGTCGCGATGGCGCTTGTACGGGCATTGCCCACCGAAGCGGTTATCGCCGCCGCCGCCGCCGCGCCACTCGTACCCTACTTGAACAGTTTGCGCATTAGGAAATAATCATGTTTCCGTGCTATAATTTAGCTAATATGTATATGGAAAAACTTCTTTTGTCATTGCGAGCCCCGACCCTAGTGGGTCGTGGGCGCGGCAATCTGGGTCTAGATTGCTTCAGGTTACTTCGCAATGACACTCTTGATGCATTACTTCAAAATAATAAATTGTAATCAAGTGAATATTTAATTATGGAATCCACTAACCATCAAACGCAAACGGCTCAAGCGGTTGAAAAACTGGCTAAAATTGTCAGCAAGTTAGATGAGGATTTTGCCAAGCGCCGCACCTGGTGGTGGAGTTTGAGCCACGGCATCCTCTATGGTCTGGGCACGGCGCTGGGCGCGACAGTGCTCTTCGTAGTTGTGTTTTACGTATTCTTGAAGCTGGAGGGCAGTCCCGTGCTAGGCGGAACGGTTTCAAGTATTATCGACCAATTTTTCGTCGGCCAGGAACTGTAGTAATAGGTGCGCAAACTTAAGTATTGTTATAATAATACAAGAACTCTACTAAGGAGGAGTGATGCAGGAGGGTACCGTACCAGCTGTAGGAAATGCGATCGACGGTCCAAGTGAGGCAGGGAGGCAACCTGCGCCGGAATTACCGCGAACGGCATCGCTGACCGAACCATTGACGAGCGCGAAACCTGCCAGTGAGCTTGCTCCGTCGGTAGAAATTCCCGTGGAGACGAGTGAGAATGGTCAACCCGATATAGGAAATATTGCCGAGAATGCCGCGGGTGATGCTCTTCCGTCGACCGATAAGCCCCCTGTTGATTCTTTGACTAAACCGGAGAATATTTTTAAACAGGAGCCGCATGTGATTGAGGATAATCTGGCAAAGGCACCCAACCCAGATGCTCAAATAAATACGTCGGTCGATGTGCCCCAAGTAGTTTCGGCTCGCGAGAGAAATCCATTATCCTCCGAAGTTGCTGATACGGAGCGTGAGCATATGACCGAGACCGGGAAACTACTCGCGAGGTTAGATGTAATATTTGGCGAGGGAGTATCCCTAGTCGAGCAATTACGGAGATATCGAGCTGGAGATAGGGGTGGGGATGCCAATAACAAAGTGCCCGATGCAACAGAGGCCCAAGAGCTGAAGTAATAATTCGAATCACTATGTCTCTGCAAAATATATTATTCATTGTCATTATCGTCTCAACTCTAGTGCTGACTGGCACGCTGGTGGTGGTTTGCGTGGAGCTGATTGAGTTTTTGCGTTCGGGCAAGAGGGCGGCGGACGATACCAGTCGCATGGCCGAGGATTTGCAAGAGGCGGTACATCACCTTTCTAGGTCAGCCAACGCCGTGGCGACAACGGTTGACGAAGTCGTTGCCAAAGCCCGCTTTCTGAAGGACCGCGTTGAGGAGAAAGCGGAAGATATCACCAATGCCGCCAGCGCCGTCATAGGACTGGTTTCAAATTCAAAAGTTAAAATTCAAAAGCCAAAAGCGCAAGTTAAAAGTAAAAAATGACCTGGCCCCAATGGAGTCACCCCGAGTTCATCGAAAGATCTAGGCCCACCTGCCCGACTGCCCGCCCGGCCGAACCGTTCGGACGGGTATCGTTCAGGCAGAGATTCTTCGCTCCCACTGGGGGTTCAGAATGACAGCCATTTTATAATTATTAATTGATGTTTTGACTTTTACATTTTGAATTTTAACTTATATATAGGAGGCGGATTGGCAAAAAGCAGCACGGGTAAGTATGTAGGGGTGGCTCTTCTGGGAGCGGCGCTCGGCGCGGTAGCCGGAGTTCTATTTGCGCCACGTAGCGGCAAAGAAACTAGAAGGCAGATTAAGCAGGGCGCCAAAAAAGCCGAGCGCCGCGCGATATGGGGATTTCGGAAAGCCAGTCGCCGCGCCGCGCGCGGCATCAAGAGCGCGCGACGACGCATCAAGCTTGGCTAACTTATTCGCAATGACGCGTTATAGGGCTAATATTGAACTATGATTTTTCTCGGTCGGAAAAAGATTATTTTTGGCGCTTTGGTTGTAGCTGTAGCCGCCTTGGCGGTATCGATTTATGCCTACCGACTAGATGTTTCTTACTGGCTTAAACACCGCGCAACCTTGCCGGAGGCAAAAACAGTTACAGACAGTGGGCAGGGTGGTTTCACCGACTCGTTG
>CAYHTS010000041.1:0-5501 GCA_964359635.1 uncultured Candidatus Saccharibacteria bacterium
CGTCATCGTTTTAATTAAAGAATAATGTACCGCTCGATTTTTCTTTTAGCGCTCGGGGCAATTTGGCTCGATATGGTCGCGGCGGCTTGGTGGCCAACATGGCTCGTGCCCATCTGGCTCTGGATTGGGCTTATAATAACCATATATCGCAAAGATATGACAGCCCGATGGCTCTGGCTTCTATCTGTTGCGGCATGGAGTATGTTTACTACCGATGTCTGGGCTGTACTGTCACAGTTGGTGATATTCTTTCTGGCCGGTGAAGCCGTCAATTTCATCTATAATCGATACATACCGACAACCAACACCTTTTTGCAGGGAATCGCCGGCTTGGGGGTGTTGGGGGTCTCGCAGATGTTATTTATGATAGTAACAAGGCAGATTATTGGTTGGGAAGTAATCGGTCGGGTAGTTTTAACTACCATACTAGCTTTAATTTTTGGGATGCATTATGTGGTTTGGAAGAAAACGTCTAAAAAACAATATCTTTGACCCGCAGGACCGTTTAACGCGCCGCTTATCGGTTGCCCAAACGCATTCCGTGGATTGGCAATATACGGACTATGGCTGGAATGAGCCGGATATGGGTCAAAGCAATACTCCTTCGATTAAGGTCGGTTTTTTCTATGCCATCATTATAATCTTGGTGGGAGTTTTTACGCTTCGTTTGTCAAAAATTCAGATTGCGCAGGGTTCCGGCTATCGCCTGCAAGCGGAAGACAATCATATCCGGAGTCGTTTGATTGAAGCGCCGCGGGGTAATATTACCGATCGCCATGGCAACATATTGGCCCAAAACACAGCGCAGTATTCATTCTATATTTATCCTTACAATCTGCCACAATCACTCGAAGAGCAAGATAGTGTTATCGGCAAAATTATTGCGGTGACGGGATATGGCGGGGACATCAAAAGCCAGATCAAACAGGCGCGCGCCCGCGGTTTTGGCCCCTTGGAATTATATGAAAAGCTCGACCGCTCCCAGGCCATAACCTGGAAAATTCAACTTTCCGACATTCCGGCCGTGGCAATCTTAGCTCAGCCCGAAAGAAGCTACCGCGCCGACTTATCGATCGCCCATATTTTGGGTTATACAGGCAAAATAAACGAAGACGAAGTATCGTCCAACCCCGATATCTCTAGCTCTAGCGAGATCGGGAAGACGGGGGTGGAATATGTTTATGATGGACAGTTGAGGGGTAAAGCCGGCGAGGAGAGAGTCGAGATTGATAGCTCGGGACACATCAGGCGTTTTATAGATGCCATCCAGCCGATTACCGGAGACACATTGCAATTGGCGCTTGATAGTGACCTGCAAAAAGTTCTAGCTAATAGTTTGCGAGGGGCAATGGAAAAAAGCCAGAGCAAGTCAGCCGTTGCCATTGCTATGGATCCTCGTAACGGAGGCGTCTATTCGCTAGTTAGTTTTCCTGACTATGACCCCAATATTTTTTCAAGTCCATTAGGTGACGCGCAGTACCAAGCGGTATTTAATAATCCGGATAAGCCCCTTCTCAATAGAGCGATTGCCGGCGTTTACCCTCCCGGCTCAACTATTAAACCCTTTGTGGCTACTGCCGCGCTTGAAGCGGGAGTTATTGGCGAACAAACAACTCTTGTAACCCCGCCGGAGTTAAAAATCGGCGAATGGATATTCCCCGACTGGAAGGCGCACGGTTCCGCAAATATCAAAAAAGCTATTGCCGAGAGTAATAATGTTTTTTTCTATATTATAGGTGGTGGCTATGGCAATATCGGTGGTCTGGGGTCGGAACGGCTCGGCAATTATTTGCGCAAATTCTGGTTCGATGGCAAAAGCGGAATTGATTTACCGGGCGAAAAAGGCGGCTTAGTGCCGACGCCGGAGTGGAAAGTAAAATATAAAGGCGAGAATTGGTATGTGGGAGATACTTACCACATGGCTATCGGACAGGGAGATATCTTAGTAACCCCTATGGAAATCGCGGCGGCAACGGCAGCTATAGCTAACGGAGGCACATATTATGAGCCAAGAACAGTCCGCTCCGTTCTTTCACCCGAAGGTAGTAAGATAACCGACGTAGTTCCGACTCCCCATGGCGCCGCCGTGGCGAGCGGCGAAACCCTTCGCATTGTTCGCGAGGGTATGCGCCAAACTATCACTGGCGGCAGCGGTTTTTCCACATTTGGCAATAATTTTCCCGTGGCGGTGGCGGGCAAGACGGGAACAGCCCAATTCGGTACGGAAGACAAGACACACGCTTGGTTTACATCATTTGCTCCATATAATGAACCCAAGATCGTCATTACAATTTTTATTGAGGGGGGCGGTGAGGGCTATGCGACCGCCGCGCCCATTGCTAAAACCGCTTATGAGTGGTATGCTACGCATAATGACGCCCTCGAATAATGCTCCCACTTGCGGGATAAAAGGGTGTCTTGTATGTTATATGAAGGTATTATAGTAGTTGTTAGCGAAAGGTAAAATTCTATGCCCAAGATAATTATGACCCAGACGGGTCTTAATAAGCTTCAAGACGAGCTTCAGGAGTTCAAAACAGAAAAACGTCCTTTAGTTATCGCGCGGATTAAAGCAGCGCGCGAACTAGGCGATCTTTCGGAGAACGCTGATTATCAGGACGCGCGCGAAGAACAGGCCTTTATCGAGGGACGCATCCAGGAGCTGGAGGCCATGATAAAAAGCGCCGAGGTTTCGGGCGGCGGCAAGAAGGGTGAGGTTGCGCTTGGCTCAAAGGTAACCCTTGAAGTTGGCGGGGGAACCCTGGCATTTACAATTGTCGCGCCCAACGAATCAGACCCGTCGGGCGGGATGATATCCTACGAATCGCCTATTGGTAGCGCGCTTATCGGTAAAACAGCCGGAGCGACAGTTAGCGTCAAAACACCCGACGGAATGGCGGAGTATAAAATTGCTAAAATAGAATAAGAAGGGACAACTATGTTGGACTATGCTTTACTGCGAAAGTCACCCGACGAAATCAAGGCGGCCTTGGCCAGTAAGCATATCGACCTCGACTTTGGTCGCCTGATGGAACTCGACGAGAAACGGCGCGCCCTGATCAGTTCAGTAGATACTAAGCGCGCGGAGCAGAACAATTTCAGTAAATCAATTAAGAAACTGGCGCCGGGCGATCGCGAGCAGGGGCTTGTAAATATGAAAGTTTTGGCAGACGAGCTGAATAGTCAAACCAAGCAGCTGCAAGATGTTGAGGCAGAGTTCCAGAAATTATGGCTGGCCGTGCCCAATATTCCGGCCAAGGATGTTCCGGCTGGTACTAGCGACGCTGATAATCGTGAAATTAAGGTTTGGGGAGAGAAACCGGAATTTGCCTTTAAGCCCAATAGCCACGAGGAACTAATAAAGAATCTCGATTTAGCTGATATTGAACGGGCGACAAAAGTTGCGGGCGCGAAATTCTATTATCTGAAGAATCAGCTCGTAATATTGGAAATGGCGGTATTGCGGCTAGCTATGGATATGATTGCCAAATGTGGTTACACACCCATGACTGTTCCCGATTTAGCGCGACGCGATGTGATGTACGGCGCCGCGCATTTTCCACCGGAGGATGATGCGTATCATCTGCCCAAAGACGAGCTGTATCTTACCGGTACTGCCGAGGTGGGTTTAGCGGGTTATCATATGAACGAGGTAGTTGATGCCAATCATCTGCCGTTGCGTTATGGCGGCTTCTCGGCGTGTTTTAGAAGGGAAGCGGGGAGTTATGGCAAGAAGGGTAGTGGATTGTATCGCGTTCATCAGTTTCAAAAAATTGAAATGTTCGTGCTTTGCTTGCCGGAAAAGTCGGAAGAGGAGCACAAAAAACTACTGGCAGTTTCCGAAGAAATCATGCAAAAATTGGAACTCCCCTATCGCGTGGTTTTGAATTGCGGCGGTGATCTAGGTTTGCCGCAATATAAAAAGTACGATATTGAGGCCTGGATCCCAACAACTAACGGCTGGGGCGAAACCCACTCTTGCTCCAACGACACGGATTACCAAGCGCGCCGCCTTGGCATCAAATACCGTTTGCCCGATGGTAAAACCGGCTATGTTCACACGCTTAACAATACCGCCGTCGCCAGCCCCCGTATCCTCATCCCCTTGCTCGAAATCCATCAGCAAAAAGACGGCAGCATCCGCATCCCCGCTGCCCTCGCCAAATACACCGGCTTCGATAGTATCAATAAATAAACGCGCATGGGCATCGTAGTTGAGTTCAATCCAGACCTCGCGCTCCGTAATATCACGGCTTATAAAAATGGGCGAAGAAAGAATGAAGAATGCATCCCTGCAAAATTAGAAGCTGGTGTGACTTATAATTTTCTTAAACACGGTCAGCGCAATTATTGGCTCGATGGGGAATTGCCGTTACTTGAGACAAAAGGTAAAGAGGTGCTATCGCGGCCAAAGGCTAGTATTGTTATATTGGAAGTGACCCACTTCAAACAAAACAATGCGAATTGGACAAAAGGAAAATATAAGGTAGTCGAGGTATTTAATGACGGCAAGATACACTTCGAAAGCTATAAGAGAGTAAATAATTAACATGCAAATTTTAATCCGAACAGTTCACGCGAAGATAATCGATGAGGTTAAGCGGTACCTGCGCAAGAAGATTTTGAAATACGAGATGCTGGTGCCGAGCTCGTCGGCGGTTGAGTGTACTTTTGAGGAGAAAACCGGCCCCAAGCGTGACGGCAATAAAATTGTTCACATTGTCATGCGTCTGCCCGGCGCCAAAAAGCCCTTTTTTGTTAAGTCCAAAGCCCTGCCCGATTTTTTCGAGGCGATTGACGCTGCTGACAGTAGGTTGCGCCGAATGGTGGACAAGTATCACGAACTAAAAAAATTCAACGGTAAGCGCCACCGTTACTATCTGTCAAAAATTAAGGGTCTCCCCAGCGGTCTCTGGCACAAGGTCCGCCGCCAGCCAAGTCAAAAGTGACCCAGCTCTAGTGGTGTCATCCTGAGCGAACGAGTCGGCGAGGGAGTCGAATGGATCTCTTTCGGAAAGCGATTTTCAATTACAATCGCACGATACCAGTTTGGGATTTTGGGTATTATTTGATATTTGGTTTTTGTAATTTGGAATTTTAATTTCAAACGATATGTATGGCTTATTAAGCCCACAAGGTCTATAATGGGCATAGATTATTCTTGGAGTAACTATGGGTTTATTCGACCGCTTTTTTGGCGGTTTCAATCAAAAGGAAATTAATCGGCACCTTGAGCGCGTAGCTAGCATCAATGCCCTAGAGCCGGAATTCAAGAAATTGTCCGACTCCGCGCTGAAAGCCAGAACTATTGATTTCAAGAAACGCCTTAGTGGTGGTGCCAACTTAGACATCATCATGCCCGAGGCGTTTGCGGCGGTACGTGAGGCCGCTCAAAGAACGTTAGGCCAAAGGCATTTTGATGTTCAGCTGGTGGGAGGCATGGTGCTCCACGAAGGAAAAATCGCCAGATGAAAACCGGCGAAGGCAAAACGCTGGTCGCG
>CAYHTS010000042.1:0-2616 GCA_964359635.1 uncultured Candidatus Saccharibacteria bacterium
TTAGGCAAACTATTATCTATTTTTTCGCGCGAGGATGAGGAGCGGCAAGCGGCGCAAAAAGCCAAAGCCCTGGCGCTTCCTTATATTAACCTTGTCGGTTTTCCCATCGAACCGACGGCTTTGCAGGTCATCCCCAAGGAAGAGTCGCTCAAATACGGCCTGGTCTCCTACCAAAAAGCCAATAATCAGGTGCGCGTCGCGTCGCCGGTGCCCGAGAATCCCAATACTCTGCCGTTTCTAAAGCAGATGGCGCTTATGACCAACCTCGACTTCGTGCCGACGGTTTGCTCCAAGACCTCGCTTGAATTTGCCATTAAGCAATTCGATTTTATTGAACCGGTGCCGCCCGGTATGGAAAAGCTGGACATCAACCCCGATATGATTGCTGGCGCCCGCCAAAAATTAGTAACACTTGCCGGCATAGCGGCGCAAATCAAATCAGTATCGACTTCGCAGATGCTCGAGATAATTTTTGGCGGCGCCATACACCTGGCGGCGAGCGATGTTCATCTAGAGCCATCCGAGCACGATGTCCGTTTGCGTTATCGCATAGACGGCGTATTGCAGGACGTTGCCGTCCTGCCGCGCGAGGTCAATAAGCAGATTGCCAACCGCATTAAATATCTGGCCAAGATGAAGCTCGATGTCCGTGAGGCGGCGCAAGACGGGCGCTTTGACATCAGAGTCGGCGACAAACCGGTTGACGTGCGCGTTTCGGCCATCCCCGGCGCTTGGGGCGAGGTTTTTGTTATGCGACTTTTAGACCAAAGCGGCAAGCTGTTGACGCTCGACGACCTCGGTTTTTCCCCGGCCAACCAAAAGGTTATCGAAGAAGCCATTAGTAAGCCGCACGGCGTGGTGTTAAATACCGGTCCCACCGGCTCCGGTAAAACGACGACACTTTACGCTATTTTGCAAAAACTCAACCAGCCGCAGATTAAAATAATTACCATTGAAGACCCGATTGAGTACCGGATAACCGGCATTGACCAAACCCAAGTCAAGACAGAGGCCGGCTATACTTTCTCCAATGCTCTAAAAAGCGTTCTGCGCCAAGATCCGGACATTATTATGGTCGGCGAAGTGAGAGACCGCGATACCGGCGAAACGGCCATGCAAGCGGCGCTCACGGGCCATTTGGTAATTTCAACATTGCATACGAATTCCGCGCCGTCGGCCATCCCGCGACTCTTAGATATGGGGGTGGCGCCATTCCTTCTTTCTGGCTCGATAAATCTCATCATGGCGCAACGGCTGGTGCGGAGAATTTGCGATGCCTGTAAGGGGACAGGCATCGAAATTCCAAATAACAAAATACAAATAACAAATAAATTACAAAGCTCGAATGTTCTCTCCGAGCCGTATGGCTCTACGAGCCGGAGGCAAAATCTAAACCCCACCCAACCTCCCCTTGATAAGGGGAGGCAAGGAGGGGTCGGTGGTACACTGGGCGGGCAAAACCTAAACCCCAATACCAATCCGTGTCCGGTCTGCAACGGCCTGAAATACAAGGGCAGAATTGCCATTGCCGAGGTCTTAAGGATCTCACCAAAGATGGAAAAGTTAATACAAGCGAAAGCGTCGGTCTCGGACTATGAAAGGGTGGCGCGCGAGGAAGGTATGAGGCCAATGTACGAGGACGGGATGGAGAAAGTGCGCCAAGGGGTAACCTCTGAAGCAGAAGTATTACGCGTGACGGAGGAAGAGGGTGTGGCGCGGCCGACGACCAGCGGCGGCCGCAAATAATCAGTTAAATCTAAAGCCCAAAAACTAAAACCTTCCCTTATTGTCATTGCGAGGTAATCCGAAGCAATCTGAATGTTAGGGTAGGATTGCCACGCTCCCCCAAAGGTCGCTCGCAATGACAAGATTATTATTTTGCAATAAAACACTCTGTCATTGCGAGGTAATCCGAAGCAATCCTACCATATGATAAAGTCACGCTCTTATTATGTATACATCCTGACCAATAAGAAAAATTCGGTATTTTACACTGGTGTGACTAATAATTTAGAAAAAAGGACCTATGAACACCGATCCAAGCTTACTTCTGGCTTTACTGCCAAATATAATATTGGCAAGCTGGTGTATTGCGAAGAAACGAATGATGTTAATGCTGCTATTGCCAGAGAAAAACAAATCAAAGGCGGGTCAAGAAAAAAGAAAATTGACCTAATAAGAAGTATCAATCCTGACTTTAATGATTTGTTGGGGTAGGATTGCCGCACTCCCGTTAGTCGCTCGCAATGACAAAGGGGGGTGGCTATACTTGACAAATTGCCTATTATATGGTACAAATAGGTATCGTTCGCTTCTGGCTTGGCTGGAAGCGGCGAGGTAGCATAGTACACCCCTGAAAGGGTGTGAGTAACTTGACACGATTCATTAGCTACCTGTTCATCGCTCTGGGAATGCTCTTTCTCGTCATCCTGACAGCCCAGCCGGCAACGGCCGGTCCGCACCGGAGCATCGTTCCGCAACGGCCGCACCGGCCGGCTGCCACTTGCGGCGTCCGTGACGACGGCCTTAACCGGTTCGTCGAGGACCTGGCGAAGGTGCTGGTCATCGAGCTGGTGCGTGACATGCAACGGCCACAATACCAGCCACAGTACCAGC
>CAYHTS010000042.1:2716-5108 GCA_964359635.1 uncultured Candidatus Saccharibacteria bacterium
GTCATCGAGCTGGTGCGTGACATGCAACGGCCACAATACCAGCCACAGTACCAGCAGCCCCAGTTCTACGGCCAGGGCCAGCCGATGATGATGCAGCAGATGACCTACGGTCAGCCCAACTACGGCGGGGCCCCGATGGTCATCTACCAGCAGCCCCAGTACCAAGAACCGGCGGGGCTCGGCCCGGTCATCATCATGCCGAGCCAGCAGAATCAGGTGGGGTACTTTCGAGAGGTGGCGGGTGGTTACTACAAGATCGATCGGTACCCGACCCTACGTCTCCCCCAGGGCGCCCGCGTGCTCCGTCCGTGGAGAGAAGGATATTCGGGAGTCACACTTCACCTTCCCAACTGATGCCGCCACCGCACCATCACCGCACCATAATGGCCTGCTCACCCGAGCAGGCCATTATACTTTACGACAGCAACGATTTAAGTTATGAGGCGGAAGCAGTATCGGCGCTCCCAGAACGGACGCCCACAATTACAAAGTTGTAGATAGCCAGCGCCAACATTATTATCACTATGCCGATAATCGCGTTGGTAATCGCCACCCGCCCCTTGCTGGCTTTTTCCGCGTCGCCACCCGCCGTGATATACATTATGCCACCATATATCAAATAAAGCACCGCTAAGATACCAACTATTATCAGTATGATATTAATTATATTGCCCAGAATACTTCCCAGGTTATCTTTAACGATTGGCACTTTTTGGACAGATATGTTAGTCCCATTTTCCGGGTCTGTAACATTAACTTGTGCCAACGCATTTTGCGCGCCTAAGAAAAGGGTCATGGCGCCGACGCTTAGTTTAGTTCCGACTTGTCCGATTTTGGCAAGCATTGCTGCCTCCTTGTAAGTTAAATTATTTGTTTAAAGTAGCTTTCTGGTTGTCATTGCGAGCGACTTCAGAGGAGCGCGGCAATCTGGGTGATGTATGAGATTGCTTCGCCGGGCCTCGCAATGACAGCAACAGTACTTTGATTATATTATACCACTGATGTTTGTAAAGAGCGAGCGTGTAGTTTATAAAGTTATAAAGTTTTTAAAGTTCATAAAGTAGCAAACCGTTCTGACCTTATAAACCTTACGAACCTTACGAACCTTATAAACCAGCCAAATCAGATTTGGCCTGTCTGCACTCCCTTGATAACGAACTCGTATATCAAATAAGCGGCGGACAACAGCACTATCGCACTGACTGAATATATTATAACACGTTTTCCGCGTTCTGCCTTTTCCGGGTCTCCGCCGGCGGTCACATAGGTTATGCCGCCGTAAATTAGCGACAGGACGGCGCCGACGCTGATGGCGACCACGGCCACCTCAATAACGTTAGAAATGACGACTTGCGGCGTTACGTCCGTGTTGTTTTTGTCAATAGTCCGCGGGTCAATAATCTTCTTGCCTTGCTCCGGGTCGAGCTGGGCTAATAGGTGTTTCATGAGCTTGGTTTTAATCCTTTATTCAATTCTTCAGGAGTGACGCCGGCGGCTGAACCGACATAGCGAACGATGAGCCAGGCGCTGGCGACAATGATGGCGCCAATGATGGCGTAAGTCATCATTTTTTTACCTTTGGTGGCCTTTTCCTCCACGCCGTAAGCCGTGAAGTATTGGATAGCGCCCAGGATGCCGTAGAGCATCACCAAGAAAAAAGCCGCCGGCAAGATGAAATTATCAAGCGCGTCCTTAATAATGCCACTCAAGTTTTTAAAGGTATCACCCGGGCCGCCGCTGGTGGCGACGTCTTCATTCAACTTATTAATTACCCCTTGGTCTATGATAGCCATAATCGGTAAGTAGCTGGATATTTGAAAATAGTAATTTACCTTGAATTACGAATTAAGTATTGTAGCCGAAGTATTAGTTTACCCGTAGTTTACCTTTTTCTGTAGAACAAGCTTTAGCTTGTCAGAAACACGCTAAAGCGTGGCCTACAAAATGCATTTCGTAATTCAAGGTAAATTACAAACAGGAATATTATATCTAACTTGTCATTGCGAGCGACTTTAGGGGAGCGCGGCAATCCCCGCCCGAACGACCGACATTCGGTCGGGCGGGCAAATCAGGAGATTGCTTCGTTACCCCACTGGGGTTCCTCGCAATGACACGTCTGACCCTGAACCAACTTTATGAACTTTATAAACCTGATGAACCTTATAAACTAACCTCGCGCCTTCGCTTGATTGTTCTAGCCGCCTCTTACCACAGCCGGGATAATGTAATTCACGATGGCGTAGAAGAGCATCAGAAGCACCATGCCGGTGATAGTCCAAGTGAGGGTTTTTTTTGCCCCCTCGGCTTTGGTCGGGTCGCCCATGGCGGCGAGATATTGTCCGGCGCCGATAACTAGTGAAAGTAATGCTAAAGCGCTGGCAATGCCCAGGAT
>CAYHTS010000043.1:0-5027 GCA_964359635.1 uncultured Candidatus Saccharibacteria bacterium
TATCTCCTGCAATTACTGCGGTGGCTTCTGTGCTGATCCATCTGGCGGCGGGTGTCGCGAGCAAGCAATAGGGGTCTGTGGCGTTGAGCTAAAAGAGATCAGGGTTATTCAGGCGGGCGGTCATACGGTCGTTCAGAGTGTCGGGACCATGGTGCCTGCGGAAACCGGAACACAATGCTACAACCCCGAGGGCTCCGAATGCATCGCAGGATTATATGGTGTAAGGCAAAATGAATTTACGAACGCGATGGAAGTGTTTATGCGTAACGCAGTTTTGTCAAACGGGAAATGTCCGGACGGCAGTGATCCGGTATCGGGAAAATGTTTTGCAAGTATAGACTCTGATATTGTCAAAAATACAGTTAAATCGCTTTTGGATAATCCTTCCACCCGCGTTTCCGGTATTACGCCGGTAGAAGAGTACGCCATCCGCAACACCGTCATCATCTATGACAAACTTCTACCGGATGCTCTGGCTGCCTATCAGGATAAAGATACTAAATCTCTTGCTGATCTGAAAGATAAACTTGAAACGTTCGGCGGCACGCAAGCTGTCCAAATGTATACCGATAAAGTAGAAACGATTGATGCCATTGCCGCCTGGAAAGCCTGGCAGCAATCGCTTGCGGATAATGCAGATCTTTATTACGATGTTTCACGGTCAAGTGCAGAAGCACTCCGGGCAGAGATTGCAAATCCCCTGAAAATTGATTTTGACAAAGCCTTTGCCGCTCTCGGTACGAAAGATCAGCGCGCTGACTTTACCAGCCAGCAGACCAATTACATCGCCGGCATCAAGGCGCGGTTGGATGCGCTTAAAGCAAATAGAGAAGATGCAACGTCGGAAATAGCCGAACTTCAGACACTTTACACTTCCATGTTTGGAATTATTGGTGATGATGCCAGGAAGACCGTTACCGACAAAGCCGCTCAAGCATTAGATCAGGCCATAAAAGTGGTGAGGGTAGAAAATGCTATTGGTGATGCACAGACGAAAGCGTTTGAGGCCTACCAGGCGTGCGCTCCGGATTGTAAGAATAACGCGGCGTATCAAGCAGCATTCAATAATCTCAATCAGGTTATTTCCGTACAAACTGCGGATAAAACATTGGGTTTTAACGCAGATGCTATTAAAGAAAATGTTACGGCTAATCTCCTCTCTATGGATTTAGCTGCAGCACGTGCCGCGGTAGTCAATGCTTATGTTGATAAGGACACAAATCCGGATGCGCTGGAAAAAGCACAGGATCTTTTTGACTCGATTTTAGCTCAAGCTGATGCCAATGCGCTCCTCAATATTTCCTCTGCTGTAGAACGAAAAAAACTCAGTGACTTGACAACATCAGTAGATAAAAAAGCAGACCTTGCACGTATATGGGGACGCATCCAATCTGATGATCGAGCTGGTGTTAATTTGAGATCACAGTACGATGCGCTTAAAAAAGAACTGGTCACGTTGGTCGGTGTAACCGAAACAAAAAATTACGAAACGTATCTTAGGTCTAATGATTTTGCAGAGCTAGCTGCGTCAGCATATTCTTCTTGTCTTTCCACCGGGAAAAAAGATTGCCGGACTGCCCCTTCCGTCGTAAATGCAAGTAGCCACATAGCCGATGCAAACGTACAAGCACAACTGGATGGTATGTTTAGCAATATTAAGACCCGTTTTGACATGTTGAATTTTTACGAACAATCGCTTTCGGCGGGAGCAACCGGCGGGAGGGGAAATGGATTTTTGGAGATGTATACGCGTAGGCTTGACGGGATTGCTGCGACGAATCCGGATTTAGCTCTTCAGATTAAAGCCGATGCGGCAGGTACGCTCGCGCGGTATCAAAATTGGAGAGCCATTGACGGAGATCCGGTGGCAGCGCAAACCGTATGGACAAAGGCTACCAACGGGACGGCTGATGATTTTGCCAAAGAAAACGCAGCGTGGGAGAGAGTACAGGCTGCGATGATGAGTAGCGGATTGCCCGCTGCCCAGGTGCAAGGGTATCGCGAGAAGTTTCTCGCCGGGACGTTTAAACCCAGCGACTGGGAGAAGGAGCATGTTATTCAAGTAAGTAAGCCAGCGGGGGCTCTATGGGTGGATGATCTCAAAGAAATGCTTGGTATAGCCCCACCTCCCCCTGAATACGCAGTAGTCCATTATGGAGATATTGGAAGTATCGCCGTTGGCAGCCTTTCCGAGGAAACCGTACAACGCGGCTTCTCCGAGTGGGCGAAAATTCATTCCGGAACTATCGATACCTATAAAGATTATCTCAACAAGGAAGCTGCGAATATATATAATTGGAATCCCTTTAATGTGGGTGGGAAAGCCACGACGCTAACCGGCGATCCGAATGTCAAAGACGTTCTTTTTCAGGCAGCAATTACCGGAGACACGACTACCGCAGAAGAGTTAGATGCGGTTTGGAAAGAAAACCATCGATGGGATGGCGGGTGGGCTATTTTAACGAATGCGGTATCCGGCGGTTGGCTCAATTATGCATGGGACAAGAACGTAAGCGGGAATAAGGAAAATACCGCGGTGGCCGAAATCCTCGCTCCGATTCAGGCGCAAGCAGCTGGTGTTAAATATGATGAATTAAGCGATTCGCTGAAATCTGAAATAACACAAGCAATTCTCATAGAACAACAAGCGAAGTATGGAGACGTGAGTGTACGGAGTCTTAAGGGCATGTTTGAGGATGATCCGGACTGGCTCATCCGCGGACTGGTTACCGGCACGGTCACCATCGAGGAAGCCAAGCAGATTGCCCGGGACGCAGAAAATAAATCACGCTTGTTAAATCTTCCGGCAAGCATAAATGATATCGCAGTTATTGGAGCAATTGCTCAATTTGATGACATTGCAAAAACATGGCAGGAGAAAGGATTTCAAGAAGCCGGTCGGCATTGGTTAGGCATGGTAGGCGGACAAATACAAACAATCAATCCGCTCAACTGGGTGTGTGAAACCGGTTGTCTTTCCGAAACGGATCAGAAAGCGATTAATAAGAGATTTGCATCGGTGTACGTCAATGCGCTGCCGCCCGGTGAAATAAAAGATACGAATGCTGCCATCGAAAATGTCGCTTCGTATCTTACCATCCAGGAATCCTTGGGAAATGTTCTTCGCGGTGCGGAAGGATGGCGCGACTCCAGCCGGACGGAAGCGCTCATGGATCGCGTATCCATTCAGCAGGCGGCATTAGGGAATGCAAACTACGTAGCGATACAGGAGAGTTTGGATGGAATGGATGCAGTAGGAAAAGCTGCGTTGGGATTTATCAACTGGACGAGTGGCGCGGCAACAAAGGGAGAAGTGATCCAATCGCAGGCGCTGCAAGATGGGAACTGGGTTGAATACGCGCGTGGAACCGTCATCGGCGGCGGGAAGCTCGCCGGCACCATGCTTGCGGTTGCCGTGCCGGTTGCCGGGCTCGCCAGATCAGGAGCTGCAATCACCAGTCAGGCGTTGTGGAGCGCCGCAGGCACGGGACTTGGTCAGTATTTAGCCGGTGAAAGCTGGTCGGGTACGGCGGAAGCCTGCGGAGAACGGGAGCGTCAGCTTGATTCGGGAGCCTGTACCCGTTCTGTCATGATGACGATGTTTATGACATCCTCGGCTCTTCAAAGTGGCGTGGGATTATTGGGAGCAGGGAAAGTTCCCGTGGCAATTACGCTAGAAGCCGCACAAGCAATAGGCGCGACACCGGGTATTTTGACACGATTGAATGCGGTCGCCCGTCCAGCGCAACAAATATTGCAGAGCAAAGGAGCGGGGCTTGGACTCAATGCATTGGGTATCGCCGCATTCGGCGCGGAAACGGCGAATGTCTGCGGACAGGAAGGCATGAGTGTCAACTGCGCAATTCAGGCAGGGTTTACCGGCGTTACGCTTCTTCGGACGATTGGCGGACTAGGAAACTTGGCGGGATCATCACCACAGAGCGGATTTAACCGGGCGGTCGCAGGCATTGATGTGGGCGTCAATGGATTGTTGTCCGCAAGCTCCTGTGCCGCGGCAGCAGCAGGCGCGGCACCGTTTGAAAGCTGTGCCACCGCCCTTATGTTTACCACGATGGCCGGAAATCATGTAGCAGAAGCGTTTGCTAAGCCCGGGGCCCAGGGGCCGGGAGTGGCAGGGATAGAAAATCCCGGGGAAGTATTTGCTGTGATAAGGTCGGAAACGGAAAATTTTCAAAAATTCTATTTTGATAAAAATGGAAAGTATATCGGCCCGGAAAACATGAAAGTCCAGGTGTTGGAGAACGGGAAAATCAAACCCATCGACATCACCGCAGAAAACGCCGCAAGTGTCAGGGACCGTTTGATTTCTTCCTATGCCGATAGTAAGATTGCCTACAATCAGTCCGTCGCAGCAGCCGGTGCGTTGGCAGCTTTAAAAGCAGAAAAAGATTGGAAGAGCGGACAAGATTTGATCGCAAAGCAGGATGCGTTCAAGAATCTGTTCGAAAAAGGTCAACTTAAGGATGGATATACTTACGCGGAAGTCGATACAGCCGTCCGCGCTCTCACCGAGGCAAATACCCGGTATCAGAGGGAAGTGGCTACGATCCGGCAAGCGGAGTCCGTGGGTGGGAGAGATATGGCGACAAAGCATCCGGAGCTCAAAAGCGCTCTTGATGCATTCCGTGATGCAGCACGTACCGGATCAGCTGATTATGATGCTAAGCTAGCGGCATTAGAAAAAGCGCGAGTTGATGTAGCAAAACTATCATATACCCCACGCCAGCAACTGATTCAGCAAACTGTCGAAGCCAGACAGGCAGAGCTCGCCGGGAAAAAAACAGCACTTGATATCGCAGAAGCGGAGTTACTTATAGAGCGATTAAAAGATGCAACTCGACAAGACGTTGCGAAAATTGAAAATCTCACACGACAACGAGACGCACTGCAAAGCGAAGTGCAGGGCATCGCCCGGGCGATTGAAGCTGCGGTAATTCAGCGCGACGCCGCCGGCAAACCGTTAGCACGACTGGGAGATCGGTTGTTTACCAGAGTTGAGACAAAGA
>CAYHTS010000044.1:0-5005 GCA_964359635.1 uncultured Candidatus Saccharibacteria bacterium
GGATGGTTGCTTTCTCTCCTTCCTTTGGAGTCGCGCCGATATTAAATTCCGGGTCAGCGAATAGTGCAACGTCTGGAAATGTAGTATTAGAAACTAGATTGCCTTTCTGCGCTACCATATCCGC
Organism: uncultured Candidatus Saccharibacteria bacterium; assembly: GCA_964359635.1. Taxonomy (GTDB): domain Bacteria; phylum Patescibacteriota; class UBA1384; order UBA1384; family UBA1384; genus DATEBX01. Next base: position 125 of record CAYHTS010000044.1, read on the forward strand.
TTCTTCCTGCGTTTTAGCGACGACGTAACGCGTAGAGCCGTTTAGCACACGATAAAGTTTAAAGTCCACAATGGGCTTGGTGTGACTAGGATTTAAGGTTTTGGTGACACTAAACGTGAGTTTGTGTTCCCCTGTTTTTCCTACCGCTGATAAAGCTTCTTTGGAAACTGGGAAAATATACCTGCCCATCGGCACGACCTCTTTCAGTTCACCTATTTTTGTATCATTAAAAAGAATATTTGCGGAATAAGTGTCGTAGCGGACATTTTTGGGTACAAAGTTGAAAGAGACATAAGCTTGCGACACGCCCGAGTCCGAAATCTGTTCTTGGGCACGCACTGCCGAGCTCCAAAAATATCCCAGCGCCAAAAAACCAATCGCGGTGGCGAAACTAATCAGAACGACTGTAAAAAAAATGCGTCCTCGATTCATTGGTCCTGTGTGTATTATACCTCGGCGGTAATCCCCACGCCATCAAAGATGTTTAAAACCATTGGTATGATATAATTGTACAAATGACCAAGGGCAAAAAGGACCTCTTGATTCTCGTTGTTGTCGCGGCAGTTTTTGTTTGGTCGGCAATAAAGCCACACGATTACTTTACTTGGTTTTTGGAAGTTTTTCCGGCGATTTTTGGTTTCTTTTTAATTATTTTCACTTATCGGCGCTTTCCGTTAAGTACTTTTACTTATGCCTTGATCGGCATCCACGCAATGATACTTATGCTCGGCGGACACTACACTTACGCCGAAGTGCCGCTGGGTTTTTGGATGGAAAACTGGTTCGGTTTCGCCCGCAACAACTACGACAAAATCGGGCACCTAGCGCAAGGATTTTTCCCCGCACTCATTGCCCGCGAATTGCTATTGCGTACTTCCCCTCTCCGACCCGGCAAGTGGCTTGCAGTCATATGCGTATCTATAGTTGGCGCAATTTCGGCGCTGTATGAAGTACTAGAGTGGCTCGTCGCTGTAGGCTCCGGCACGGCCGCGGATGCATTCTTGGGCACACAGGGCTATGTCTGGGATACGCAGAGCGATATGGCTCTCGCGTTTATCGGCGCCATAGTCGCTCTCCTTCTTTTTAGCAAGTATCAAAACAAATTTTTATTACGTAACTAATTTAAATCGTATTTCAAGGGTTATAATTCGCGGATTATTTTAGAATACTCGGGCACGTCGCCGATTTCAATAGATTTTTCGGTTATCAAATATTTCGCCCGGGCCTCGTCGATAGATAGCTCCGTGTCTAAAAGCCCGTGCTCTAGCGCTAGCTCGTCCGCAGAGCTCGTCACAAAAAGTTCCCAAGCAAAACGCGGGATCCGGCCCGAGCTTATATTGTTCACATGCCGTGCAATCTCGGAAGTGCAATTGCGCCAAACTGTGTGATACCATTCTGGATCTTCGTTCAATTTATTCATCCGCTCGAGCATATCTACAAGTATTAGCCGGCCATTTTCGGGTGCGGTAAGTCTAACCGGGTAAATGTAGACATTGTCTTTTCGTATGTTAGCGCGAAGTAGCACAGCGTCCCGCTCATCCGTCGCGATGTAAGTGAGTGAAAATTGATGGAACATTCCTTTCCAAAGACTGTATTCCTGCCCGACTCGCTTCTTGGCCTCAATGCTAATCGCCAAAAAATCGCCGTTTTCAAATTCAAAAGAAAGCAAGGTATGCGCCGCGAGCTTGTTTTCATTGAAGGGTTCGGAAATATACCAGACACGTTTTACTTCATTTAAATTGTAAATCTTGTCGTAATAATCCGGGTGTTGATCGGCTTCGGTCGGAGTGTAGCGAAAATTTCTCACATTTTTTATCAAAACCTGATCACCGTCAAATTCCGCAGTAGAAGATACGGCAAACTGCGGCTGCCAATCCCCCGCCACTGGCGGCCGATCTAAAAGAAAAATTCCTAATCCCAGAAAAATAATTAAAGCGGCCCACCTAAGAAATTTTTTCTTGCGCATTTAAATGGTGTCTTCCAGCGCGTAGTCGTAGCTTTGGGTAATTTCCATCTGATTAAAGCTCCAGTAATAGTTGCCGATCATCACCGCGAGCACTATGGCGAGCACTGCTAGGCCGTTGGTGACCAAATCTTGTTCGTGATGCCGCATGCGGAATACGAGATAAAGCAATAGCGCCAGCGCCACGATACCGAAAATAATTATCATTAAGAAATTGGTGGTGTGGCGCGGCGAAGCCAAGAGTCTCTGCCACGGCGACGGCGTTTTGATGTTTTTTATTGCCGTGACCACCATCTCCGCGCCAAGGACATTTTCACCGGCTGAAACCACGGACACTGGGGCGGGTTGGATAACCGCCACATTTACCGGCAAGGGGCTGGCATACACTTGCGCCACAAAAACCGTGTTCCGGCCGTTATAAACTCCGTGGGCAATGCCGGTACCCATTTCGGTATACTTGCCTTTTACAATATTTGCGCGATGAGTAGGGCTTGCGAGCCAAGCCGCGGTCACATCTTCCGAATCTCTGAAATTTACCGCCAAGTTCTCACCCGCATATTTATATTTATATCCCGCAAGTTCGATCCAGTACCACGGCGTCTTGCCCTCGGGCGATACATGCGCGAAATAACTTTTCTCGGCCATATCTTGCGCTTTCATTTCCGCGGCACGAGTCAGCAGCGGATTAACTACTAGTGTAGGCAAATTAATTTCCTGCCTTTTGCTGTTGGTTAGTTCCCCTAGGATCGAAGAAATAACCGCGGCCATGCCGCCGGATAAATTCAGATTCAGAATGCTGGGAACAACAAAAGCGGAAAGTTCCAAAAATAAAATGATGACGATAAAATTCCGCGCGATGTCGGAGCGAAGAAGATGCGGGCGATACTCGTTGCCCTCGTGTGGCAAGAAATGCTTTTTCAGCCAGTCAAACATACGCGCATTATAACAAGCAAAGCCCCGCCTGTACAGGCGGGGCTTTGCGAAATTTAATTATAATTTTTTTACTGATTAAGCACTGCGCGAGTAAGCGGCCCAACAATACCATCCACTGCCAACGGCGGGTGCGCCATTTGGAACGCTCTGACCGCAACTTCGGTCTTTGCACCGAATTTTCCATCAACTACCAAGATACCGTATCCAGCCGTGTTTAAAAATTTTTGCAGTTCCAGAACCTCATTGCCCTGAATACTCATATTATACGACGGGCCTTTCTTTAGAAACAAGGTAAACACATGTTTCTCGGTACCCAAGACTTCTCCTTCGCCACTGACGGTGGTGGCCCCAAGAACCGTGCCCCTAGGTCGTGGCCGACTGCCGCTGGTAGTACCGCCGCCGCCGCTTTCGACTACTGGCGCAAATCCCTCAACCTCCAGTTCACCGGTTAGGGTTGAGTCTTTGTTAGCAAACAAGGCCGTGCCGGTAACTGTAGTAATGCCCGCGTTCGGACCGTCAATATCAACTTCGTAAAGCGCCTGGTTCTCGGATCCAATATTCTTTGTGTCCGCATCAGCCGGGTTAGTGCCCTCGGCTTTGAATTCAATTTTGACTCCTGTGTCGCTGCCAACTGCGGTGCCGTCGCTGTTAAGGATTCGACCCACGACCGGAGCATTGCCGGAGAGGTTCAGAGAAGCGAGCCAAGGGTTGAAATCTACAAAACCTCTTACTTCATCGCCTTCGCCGCCCTCATTTTCTTCGTTTTCCGGACCGCTGGCACTGCCCCACCAATTGTTGGTAGCGTCAATCGGCTCTGGTTCTTCCTCGGTCTCTTCATTATCTACAACGTCATCTACATATAAGCCCGTGCCATTGCCGGTAATGGCGTTAAGGTTGATTGCTACTGCCGTTCCTTCCTCAACTTCCTCCAAATAAATGCCGGTACGCTCATCGCCACCTTCACCGTTGCCGGAGATGGTGTTGTTGGTAATGGAGAGCACGCTCTCACCCGGCTCTTCCTCTTGTATGCCTTCACTGATTTCGTCAACATATATACCCTCACTATTGTTATCGCTAAGAGTATTGCCTTCAACTGTAACCGTGCCGTTGTAAATATAGTCTATATATAGTCCATAAGAGTTTCCGGTTATTTCATTTTCAGACACGGTTAAAGTACCGTCTTCTACCCGATAAACATAAATTCCGTAATCGCCATTGTTTTCAATAAGATTGTTGCTGAAGGTCAGCTCGGAAAAACTGACGCCTTCATCTACATGAATCCCGCTGTCCTCGTCTTCGTTGTCATAAATATGGTTACCGGTAATCTCGTTGCCGTTTATATTTCCGACACACTCATCGTCGCATCCACCTTCCCCTTCCCCTAAGCCAACCCCTGTGGCGTTGTTGTAAATTTCATTATTTGAGATTTCGTTATCCGTCGAACCGCCTATCCAAACACCTTGATTATGATTGTCGTGAATTTTATTATTGGTAATAGTATTGTCGTGTGAGTCGTGGGATAAATCAACACCCTTTTCGCCGTTTCTTATTTCGTTATCTGAAATTTCAGTTCCACTAACATGTTCATTAATTCTAACCACCGGTTCATCACTACAGTCGTCTGATCCGCTAAGCACAAAACCTTTGACCGTAACATCATCTACCTCAATGCTTATAGCCAACTCGTCGCAGTCATCAGTAGTAGTAGAAACAATAACCGGCGCATCCTCTCCCGGGCCGGCATCTTCGTCTCCGATGTCACCCACAAGCGTCACGCCATTCCCAATATCCAAATTCTCATTGTATGTTCCAGAAGCAACACTAATTATATCGCCCCCTGCTTCGTTGGTGTCATTAATCGCCTCTTGAATGGTAGCGTATTTAACTTCTGTTGTCTCATTAGTTACAGGTAATTCCGCTTCAAATTCCGTAAAGTGGCTCGCGCTAAAAGTTAATGTTCCAGTCTCTGGATCATAATTCATACC
>CAYHTS010000045.1:0-4997 GCA_964359635.1 uncultured Candidatus Saccharibacteria bacterium
ACCCGGCAATGCGAATGCCGTGTAATACCACTTTACTATGAGCCCATTTCTATCTAACGGCCCGGGTGTGTCGCGCCACTACACCTTACAACCCGACAGAAAATTTCATTCCATGCTCGCGGACTATCACTACTGAATGGTTCGTTCCGGATTCCACAACTTCAACAAAATACAATATTTCTCACCTTTTTGAAACAGGCACACCCAATCTTCATGCGTCTTCATGCAGAATATTGACAGAAATACGGTTTCGTTGTAAGTTCAGTTACAGATAAACCGCTGGTTTCGACCAGCATGTCCCTTCCAGTAACCCGAAAGGGGGTAATGCCCATGCGTACCACAAGGACGCTGGCGACCATCCTGGTCGCTTGGCTGTGTTTCGGCTTCCCGGCGTGCGCCGCCTACGTCACAGCCCGTTCGGGCGGGGGCCTCTGGCGAGTCTGCGAAGAGCAGGCCAAAATCGAGAAGATCAAGAAGAAGCCCAACGGCTGGATCAACGCGTGCATGCATGCGACCCTTGAAGGTCGTGGCGGCAAGGAGAAGGTTCTCCTGGGCGAGAAAATCGCCTTGGTGGTGCCGGTCGGAACGACGAGTGTAGCCGTGGTTCAACCGGGTTCACAGCCCGTTGCCAAGTCCATCGAGGCAAAGACGGCCGAGAATACGATCCCGGCGGCAACCCATATCGCGATGACAAAGAAGTTGTCGGGTCAGCTCAACGAGGCTCTTGATCAACGCGATAGCGCTGCGCGCCTAGCTATTTCCGAGCGCACCCTTGCTAACGCCGAAAAGGGTCGCGCCGACATGGAGAAAAAGCGCGCCGACGACGCGACTGCAAAGATTCCCGAGTTGCAGACCAAGGTGCGGGAGCTCGAAGCCCGGCCAGCCGTGGCACCCACCACTTCCGAAGAAGCTCGTCAGGCAATGGCCCTTCACGAGGAGCAACTCACTGCGAGCAAGAAACTCGCTGATGAGCGGCAGGTAGAGATCAATCGCCTGACGGAAGTCGCGACAGCGGATGAAGGTGCTTTTGCTAATCTGCGGATGCAGTACATTAACGAGCGTGTCGTTTGGCAACGCCGCGTGGACCGCGCTGAAGTGGAAGCCGCTCTATATCAGACACGTGCCGAGGTGGCAGAATTCGCCCAAGCCAACGCCGAGAACAGCCACCACGCAGGTGCAATTCGGTATGGCGCGCGTCTTGGCGAAACTCTCCAGCAGCACGCAGCTGAAGTCCAGCGCGCCGATGCGGCCGAACTTGAAGTCAAGAAACTTCAGGCCGTGAAGCCGGTAAACGGCCTCGACGAACAGGCCCGGACGATCGTCGGACTGCGAAAGGAAGTCAAGGCCCTTGAGGGGTTCAAAGGCCAAGTCGACACACTGAGGGCGCAAGTCGCCGAACGTGATGTCAAGCTCGGCACCAAAGACGAAGAACTTCGCCTGGCCCGCGCCGCTTCGGATCATTGGCAGCAACTGGCAGAGGTCAACCCCAACGTCGCCAAGATGTGCAACATCATGCCCGAGCCAGCTTGGCGCGGTTTCGAGCGGCTAGACGCCGTCTTTCAAGTGCCCCTTGGCAAATACACCGAAGCCGAGCGGAAGGAGCTGAAGGCAATACAGATCCTCTTCAGCGCAACACTGTTTAAAGACGCCCTTGCCATGGGGGGTACCTTGCGACAAATGGAGCAAGGTAGCTCGAGGCTCCGCACCAATTTGGCGGAAGCCGAAGGTAAACTCCAAGGCAAATGCCCGACGATGGAAACACCTGTTCGGCGAACAGGCCAATCTGCTCCCGTGACCGACACGGCGGCTGGCGACGTTCGTTACCAGGAATGGAACGAACCCTGGGAGCAGCCACCAAAATACAAGAAGTAGTAACCCCGCACGCAAATCCGCGCGCGGGTTTTTTCTTTGCATTACTTTAATATCTATATACAAACAAACTACAACCTTATTGCAGTATTTTGCAAAATACTGCAATAGATTTACTGAAATAAAAACACCGAGAGCGTACGCAATCGGTGTGGAATGAAGCGACCTACAAATCGTCACTGGAAAATGGCAAAAGCATTACCACCACTTCCGCAACCCGCGGGAAATATGTATTCCAGAGGCTCTTGAAATAATGGAGGATCTTGTCCGTATTGTCTCCTTCCAGGAAACAGATAGTGAGGTCAGCATGTACCGCTCGCCTTTTGGGCCATCCACTACTGCCCCCATGCGATTCCGCCAAGGTGAAGGCGTACGAGAGGGAGGGCGGCCCATCAGGCTCCGGAAAAGACGTGTAAGCCAGATTCTGTAAACTTAAGTCTGCATCCACGAAAAAAGAGCGGAGCTTATCTTCCGTGAGATAGGTTGCAGTCAGTCCGAGGGCGTGCTCACAATCCAAGAAGCAGATACCGATCCGGAATTCAACCGGGCGTGGACCGCTAAGGTGTGGCTCGAGCTGTTGGTGAATCACCCTGGTAAGATCGTCGAACGTTCTAACGGAAAAACGTGCGATCGAAGACTCGTTCTGGAACATGGCATCCCCCAATTGTTATCTGCGCAGCAGTATAACTTTTTCTCAAAATTTCTCAACAAAAAAACGGCTGCTGGGCCGCTTTATAAACCTCTGTCCCAATATATTTCCTCTGGAACCCGAATGATCCCTCCTTGAGCTTGAAATATTCTGTCGCACAGCTCAAGGAAACCTTCTACTAACTTGTCGGTGTCTTCTTGTCGATTGAAATGTACGAGTATCTCGAGACGAGCTCTCTCTGCAAACGAGGTAGCGATAATAAATGGATATCCAAGTAAATAGGCTTCCATTCGCACTTCACCATCCCGCAATATTTGATTGGTAACTATCTCGGTACGAAGCCTTGCGCCGACAGCGGCCCTTTCCAGTTGCGTGATAAATTCGACCGGATTGGCGAGCAACCCCACCTGCAAGCAATCTTGAAAAATAAAACCGATGGTCACTCGACCTTCCCAGACTGGCTGCGGTAGAGGGGTCTCCACAACCTTGTTTCTGCGCTGGCTACGCTGGCGTGGCTGACGCATGTTACCCTCCCTATTTACTAAATGATATTATACCATAACTTCTTACAAAAGTAAGTCACGCATTAAAATCCAACTTTGCAGGTTTCATCAAGCCGAGTTTAAGAAGCAGGAGTTCCACGCTTGCCCGGACATACATCGGAATGTCTGAAATTGCGAAGGAAGGTTTCGCCTTTGGTGCTGACACTACTCCTTCCCGCGTCAGACACACAAATGCTTCAATGGTGCCCACATCTTCATATTTTTCCTGATGTGGAGTGAAACAGTGTGCGTTGGAGAATTGCAGATCTTCGAACGCTGATTTGGTTACCAAAATATAATCATCGGACGGCACGGTATTTTTAAGCAAGCGATGCGCGATGATTGTGTCCACGCCAGAAATTTTTAAAAATCGGTCAATCGTGTTAATAATTGCTTTGCCGCTATGCGCCACCACTTTGATTTTCAAATGCTCCATATTGTGACACGCGCCGCACCCACACGGACTGGCCATAACCAGTTTGTCTAACTTTTTGTAAAATACTTCGGAAAAGTTCTCGAGGGTCCAGCCAATTGTGCGGCGCGCTTTTTCCCATGCTTGCGGATTCCCCTCTTTTACCGCGTACAGAAATACTGCGTCGCCTTCGATTTCGGCAATCTTGAGCGGCATCTTCACCTCATCTAAAAGAGTGCGAATCAGCTCGCTAATAATCACTTGGGCGTGATGAAGCGCCCGCTGATTAGCAATCATAAAGCGGGTGTAACCGCTGATATCAGCGAGGATAAATACCGCCTCAACTTCTCGTAGGGCTGTCATGCATCAATTTTAGCATAAAAAAGAGAAGGCACCTTGGCGTCTCCTCGTCTCTTGCGTGCGAATGGATCGGAGACACAAGACCGGCAAGACGCCTTACCTGAAGATATAATGGGAATCTGCTAGGAAAAACTAACGTCCTGTAGTATAAAACCCTCTAGACCTTTGGGGGGAATGCAATGCGTCACATTGGTTTGCCGATCGGCGCATGTCTACATAGGGTAGGTGCACCGAAAGTTACCCTTACTATTCCGTGGGCTGATGCTTTAGGCGCAATACGGTATGAGGATGGACCGAAGAAAGGCGAGCCGACAACACCAGCACATTGGGATATCTATAACTTTGGATCCCTATATACTCCTCGGAATAAAGTTATTCCTGCTCAAACAATATTTCTCGTCAGTTTGCCTCGCAAAAATGCAAAGGATCTTCGTACCCTAGAAATACGGAACGGCCTAGAGGAAGCCGACCCACGCCAATGTCTTGCGTTGGCCGAGTCAAACCCGGACTTGCACAAAGCTTTAGGCCTGGAGATGCTCGCAATCGTGTTTCAGGATTATTTTCCACTTGATGGACACCGGCGGCTTCGAGGATGTGTGTGGTGGTACGGAGAGACTCGCGCGGGCGGACACTATCAATCTAGCTACTCCCTCTCTCCTCACATGTATTTAGCATTTGTTGACTCGTACCGTCCTTCCCAGGACTAAGTGCGAGTTTTTTGTTTTTAAGAACTTGTAAAAACTCTTATGTTAGTTTTTGGCCTAAAGCCCGTCGGCTTGGCCGAATAGGGCAACAAACTGCAATAGATTTACCATTCTCGCTTTTTTCCTTTGTGCCAAAAATATCCGGTCGGAACGTTAGTGGTGGTTAAGGTATAGATTTCCTCTGCAGCCTCTTCTGGTTCACCATCAGCATCGTCTCCACCCATATCGGTTTTAACCCAATCTGGATCAATAATGGAAACCGTTATATTACTACTCTTGAGACGCTCGGCCAATTTACGCGTATACATGCTAAGCGCCGCTTTAGAAATACTGTAGGAGGGATAGAGTGGCCCGACAACCCCAGAAAGAGCTCCGGACCTAGAACCAAGGAACACAATTTTGCCACCCCGTATCACCGCTCCCAAAATTTGTTCGGTGAGATCAATTGTTCCAATGAGATT
>CAYHTS010000046.1:0-4918 GCA_964359635.1 uncultured Candidatus Saccharibacteria bacterium
TACCTCTGCCTGGCATATATTCTTTGAAGTTCAAGTAAATGGTGGAGCAATAATAGCCTGGTGTGCTGAACGAGCTGACTGGTATAAATCGCAGTATTTGACTCTCGGTACTGGCGGTTCTGTCACCAGTGGCACTTGGAATAAGTGGTATCGTACTACAACAGGAGGGGCGTGGACACAATCAACTGCCGGATTTGCAAATTATTTTGGCACGTCTTGTGATGGTGTTGCTTGGTCATGGTGCTCTGAATGGGGCATCGGAGGGAATTATTTGGCTATGATGCCTAATACAACAGGAGGGAATGAATGCTATTCAAGTGGTTGGAATGCTGGAAACGGGTATGTCAAAGTTCGGTTTGCGCCGGCTAGATTAGACGCCTGCGGATTTTAACAAGATAATCTAAGACTATCTTTGGCGGCAGATTTGAAAAAAGCCGAGGTCTCACCACTATGCCTTTATCAACAGATGTTTATTTCTTGAGGTCCACCTCAACAGCAGAGTCTTCAGTCAGCGTTGGAACAGAACAAACCCCCTAATCAATCTTACGAGGTTGAACTTCGTAAATATTATAAAGGTGGGAGTGGCATTATATAATGCAAATATGCCTAAGAAGAAAAGTTCTTATCCGGGATTTACACTGGTAGAGCTTGTGATTGTGGTTGCGATTTCGGTGGCGATTGGGGCGGCGGTTTTTGTTAACGCGTGGGATTTTTTCGCGAGCAGGAACGTTGATTTGACTTTGGATGAAATTGCGGCGGCGATTCGGGAGACCCAGAAACGGGCGGTGACGCAAGATACTGGCGCGGCTTGGGGCATCAGATTTACAAATGGCACAAGTACGGTTGACAGGTATGAGGTTGCTACCGGCACGTCTTACAGCGCCAGTTCGGTCTCCAAAACATACACTTTTAGGAGAGATGTGGAGTTTTCGGAGCCGACGGCAGGCACCAGCACGGATATTTTTTTTAGCGCGATAAGCGGTAAGACGTCGGCTAATAAAATTATTTCAGTGGTTGCGACCGGTAGGGGGTTTTTGGTGGGCGATGTGATGGTTGATGCTTTGGGTCGGGTGAACACCAGACTGGAGAAGGGCTTGGCCGGCTATTGGCATTTTAACGAGGGGACGGCAAGCACGACTTATGACGCTTCGGGAAGCGGCAATTCGGGCACGATTTACGGACCTTCGTGGCAGGCCGAGTCTTCATGCAAGTCGGGGAGGTGTTTGAACTTTGACGGCACTGACGACTACGTGAGCGTTTCAAGCGCAAGCTCTCTTAACCCATCTGGCGCCATCAGTGTTTCGGCGTGGGTCAAGCCGAGCAACATAATTGATCAGACCATGCCGCCGATAGTGAAAAAAATAGACGCTTCAGGCGGTTATGCTTTGGAGATTAATAATTCAAATTCAAAATTGAGTTTTTCGGTTTACATAAGCGGGGCGGGCTGGGCGACCTCAACTTCGCCATCAGCGCTTTCAACCGGTACCTGGTATCACGCGGTCGGCACTTACGACGGCAGCAACATTCGTCTGTATTTGAACGGCGTGCAGGCGACAAGTACGACGCAGACCGGAGGTTTGGCCAGCGCAAGCGGCGCCTTGAACATTGGGCGCGATCCTTCCAATACGTTAAAACTGTGGAACGGTTTGATTGACGAGGTTAAGGTATACAACCGGGCGATTTCAGCGAATGAGGTTTTGGATTTGTATAATGACCTTAAGTAAAAATTTTCAATTTTCAATCAATGAATCAATTTAATAAGCTCTAAATCTTAATGACCAACGGCCAATCAAGCTCCAATTCTCAAAATTATAAACAACTTTTAAGTTTAATAAATAATTGGTTATTAGGAAGTTAGGATTTGATTGCGCATTGGGATTTGATCATTAGGGGTTTAAAAAATAAGATGTTTGAAAATTGTATCATTGGAAATTTAATGAAAATTAGAAATTGGAAAATTGAAAATTCTCGGTCGGGGCAGTCTTTGATAGAAATTTTAATCGCGCTTGCGATCGGTTCTGTTTTGATGGGGGCGGCGTCGCTCGCGATTATTTTTATGACAAAGTCCGGTACGACCAATCAGAAGATTCAGACGGCTTCGCTCTTGGCTCAGTCAATGTTGGAGCGGGTGAGGGTAGTGACTAATGCCGACTGGTTTAATATTTACAATCTAACTAAGACTTCAAGCACCCAGTATTATCTTGTGACATCAAGCACGGCGCTTACGATTATTCAGGGCAAGGAGGGTATTTTGGAAGACGAGAAGACGGCGAATCTCGCGGGGTACTGGAAGTTTGACGAGGCGACAACCACAACCGCGCATGATTTTACCTCTAATAACAATGACGCTCTTATCTCTGGAGCGACAAGAACGGGTTCATGTAAGGTTAGCAGTTGTTTGAGTTTTAACGGAACGGGCGATTACGCGACAAGCAGTGATGCCGCGAGTCTTGATTTGGCAAGCACGATTACAGTGGCCGCGTGGATTAAGCCAACGGACACGAATGACAGAGTAGTCGTGGCGAAGAGAGACGATTTAAGCTACGCGTGGGAACTCGCGATATCAACTGACGCCGGCGGCAATAAGCTTTTGGGCCGGATTAACAGCAACTCCAACGAGGCGCAGTCAAGCTCTACGGTAGCGGAAGGCTCGTGGTCGCACGCGGCAATGACTTATGACGGCTCCAATATAAAAGTTTATTTGAATTGTTCGCTTGAGAACACGACGAACTATTCTTCGGCGATAACGACAAATAATGTTGATGTATCAATCGGGCGGAGACTTGTGGGCGCTTCGCCGTCTTATTTTTCCGGCCTTATAGATGATTTGAGAATTTACAATACAGCGTTATCGGCAGATGATATCAGGTCTTTGTGCACGAGCGGAATTTTCAGCCGGTATTTTTATGTTGATAATGCGCAAAGGAACAGTTCGGGCGATATCGTATCTGCCGGCGGCACTAATGATCCTTCCACTCAAAAAGTTACGGTGGTTGCGGAGTGGCTTAACGCAAGCAATACCACCTCAACAGTCGGCTTGACCGACTACCTGACAAGGTGGAAGAACAGGGTTTTTCAACAGACGGACTGGTCGGGCGGAGTTAATTCGGGAGAAGTAGTTAGTGATCCCGGCAATAAATACGCTTCTTCGACAGAGATAAGCACCTCAACCGGAGCGATAAGGATTAAGGGGCTGTAGTTTAGGGAGTAGGGGCAGTATCTTTATTGATATATAATAAATGTTATGGTTAAGGTTCAGCATTTTGACGCGAGCACGAGTAGTAATTTTGAGCGGAACATGGATGAGGTGGGAGAGCGAGTGAAGGAATACCGCGAACGTATGCCGACTGAAGGAATGTCAGAGCATGAGATCGTAAAAGAAGCGGTTAAGACTTGGGGAGAGAGACCGGTAGGAGCGGAGCAGGAAATTGAAGTTAAGGAAAGGCCGGATTTTCTGCCTAACTATATCGGCAGTGAGAGGGAGGGAGATGTGCGGGCGGCGCTTGACAGGTTGGTAGAGGTTGCTCTGCACGGTGATTTGTTGAGGGCGGTTAGAGACGCGAGGAAGCTCACGCCTTTTTTGGAGGATACATTTCATGACGCGTTGGGGGATAAGATTTTGCCGCTTATGAAGGAGAAGGGGCTTTTATGAAAATTCCAAATTCCAAATCACAAGTTCCAAACAATGCCGAATGATTAAAATCACAAACCCTAACCATTTTGAATAATTACTAAGTGTTTGTAATTTATTTGTTTACATTCGTTTCTGCTTTGGCGCTTGGCGCGGGGTTTTATTTTTTGTGGCGGTGGCGGATGAGGCGGAAAATTGTTGAAAGTTTACGGATGGAGCTTTTTTTAGTGCGTCTGCCGTTTCAATCAAAAGAGGGGAAGGAGCTGAAAAAAGAGGTCGCTCTTTTTGAACAGCTGGTAAGCTCTCTCGGCGCTTTTAAGAAGCCGTTTGTTTTTGAGGCGGCAGTGCCTTTTGTCGGCGAGGAGATTCATTTTTACGTGGCGGTGCAGGCGCGTTTGGGCAATGCTTTGGGAAGGCAGGTGCATGCCTTGTGGAGCGGGGCGGAAATAGAGAGGGTGCAGGATTATAATATTTTTAATCAGAGCGGCGTTGCCCTCGGTGCTTACGTGGTCACGACGATGAGGTATGTTTTGCCTTTGAGGACGTATGTTGAGGTTGATTCGGACACTTTTCAGCTGATATTAGGCGGGCTCTCCAAGATTTCTGAACTGGGCGAGGGAGGAGCGATTCAGATGCTCGCGAGACCGGCCTCTTCAAAGAAGGCGCGGCGGGAAATTGTCGGTATTCTTCAGGTCTTGAAAAAGGGCTGGAAGCTGAAGGACGCATTGAAGCCTTCGGTTACCTGGAATCAGGTAGCTGATGCTCTGCGGCCGGCTCAAAAACCGAAAGTTGACCAGCAGATGTCGCAGATGCCCCAGCAGACGCAGAGGGTGATTGACGAGGTGGCGATAAAGGCGATTGAGCAAAAGGCGATAAAGCCGCTTTTTGAGGTTAATGTAAGATTGATTGCTTCAGCGCCGAGCGCGGAACAGGCAGAAGAGATTTTGAATTCTTTGATAGCCGGTTTTAGCCAGTTCGGCGCGCCGGAGAGGAATGAGCTGAAGGTGGTGAGACCGAGGAGCGTGGGCGATTTGACGCATAAGTTTTCTTTCAGGGAATTTGATGACGAGAAGGCGATGATTTTGAGTTCGGAAGAGGTGGCGAGCATGTTTCACTTCCCGACGCCTTTTATGGAAATTCCGCGAGTCAAATCTTTGAAGTCAAAGCAGTCGGCGCCGCCACCGATCTTGGCCCGAGACGGTTCAGCTATTGGTGAGAGCGTGTATCGGGGGGATGTGAAGCAGGTAAGGGTGAGTGACAATGACAGGCGGCGGCATGTTTATCTTA
>CAYHTS010000047.1:0-4745 GCA_964359635.1 uncultured Candidatus Saccharibacteria bacterium
CGCGGCTCGGGTCGAATTCGACCCGAGCCGCGCAAGGTGTTTCTGTGGTGGTACTACCTCCCCGCGTCCCTCGCCGCCATCCACGCTGGCCAGTCGTGCTTCGGCTTCGAGACAACCTTGCCTGCTTTGATATCGTCGGCGACCATCGGATGATCTTGGCGATACTCGGCGATGGGCTGGCGTACCAGATTGAAGACCGGCACAGCCAGCTCTCCTGGAGCCGGTCTGTACCATTCGTCGACATTGGGCGAGCGGTTTAGCAGGCAGACAATCGCCACCACCGAGGCGCCGAACGATTCAACCAGTCGAAGAATCTCCTTAGTGATAGCGAAATTGTTGCACACATCCTCCGCGACTGCGACGAGGTCGCCCGGCTGAAGAGAGTGGCGGCCGAAGACCAGCGTTACCTGCTCGCGAGCATCGCTGGTAGCCACCGCGGTTACCTTCTTCTCGATCTTGACGGACCGACGATCAAAGACCAGGCCGAGAGCGTCGGCGAAAGAGTAGCCACCGAGCGGCGCGCCGCAGAAGGCATGGACCTCAGGAAGTAGCCGCCGGGACCTATCATTGCTTGGGTGCATCATGCGGGCGAAGTGCTGGAGGACGTGGGGGTATTGCTCGGCGGCGGCGAAGTTGCAGTAGATATCGCCGACATACTGCTTCATGCCGCCATCATCCTGATACCTACCGGCATAGCCCACCAGTGGCCCGAGCCGGCGGCCGTCGTCACCCTTGGGGCATTCGTAGTAGCCGCCACAGGCCTTGAGGATGTCGAGCGGACTGCCGACAAGTGGTACCGCATCTGACGCTCTAAGTTTTCCCACCTTGCATCACCCTTTCGTGGTGTCGTCGAGGAGCTGGTTGGCAAAATCACGTGGCCTGTCGGGCGTTTAGCGCCGCCTCGATCTCGTCGGCAATGCGCTTGGCTGCCTCGACTGGTGGGCCGATTTCGCTCGGCGGCTTGGTTATCGGCCGACCGATAACCAGATTGGTGGCACCGGCGGCAATCGCTTCCCCTGGAGTCATGACGCGCTTCTGGTCATCCGTTGACGCCCACTCGGGGCGAACCCCTGGCGTAACCTTTGTCAGGCAGGCCAGCTCTTCATGCTCATTGAGGAACGCGAGCTCTTTCGGTGAGCAGATGATCCCGTCAGCGCCCGCCTCTGCGAGCATTCGGCTGAACAGAAGCGCCTTGGGTCCCGGCTTGTCCCCGAAGATGGAGATGCACTCCTCTTCATCGATCGATGTCAGGACAGTCACACCGAAGACTTGTGACTTGCCCCGGTTGGCAATGGCGGCCTCAACCGATTTCCGCCCTGCCGATGCGTGGACATTGAACCACAAGACGCCAAAGTCGGCGATGATCTTTGCTGTCTCGCCGACCGTGTTGGGGATGTCATCGAGCTTGCCGTCGTAGCCGACCTTGCCCCCGAGCGAATGAACGAGCCTGACAACCATGGGAGCACCCACCGAAGTCAGGAGCTGTAGCCCGACCTTGAAACACCCAACAAACGGCGCTAGTTCCTCAACCAGCGTCTGTGCCTGTTCGAGTGAGCTCACGTCGAGAGCTGCGTAGATCCTTTCTCTTGCTGTTTGCACAGCAATCCCTCCTAGTAGAGTTTGGTTCTCAAAGAACAAGGTTAGCTAATCTAGGATTAACCTCCCTTGCTTGAGGTAAAAATACATCAAACGACGATCGAAGTCAATCATATTTGCTTAGTTGAATACTAACACCTAATACCTAAAACCTTACGCCTAGCTCGTTATCTTCGCCCAGGGGCGCTGGTCGTGTTTGAGATTTTTAAGCGGAGTGATGAAGCGGTCGGGGCGGCGAAGGAATATCACGGTCGCGTATTTACTTCTAGCTTTCGACTGCCAATACTTGTCCGGCTGGTCGGCCTCGCGGCCGTATTCTTGGCGTAAACGAGCGATTTTTACTGTGTCGAGATTACTAAAATAGAGCACATTATCGATTTCTGCTTGGCCGGTGATGAGTCCGTGAGAACCCTTAAGCAAGATGATGTCGCTGCGCCTGACGCTCTGATAGGGTTCTTGGCGCGTTTGACTAAAGCGAATTTCTATCGTTTTCTTGCCCCCCAGGATTTGTTCAACGGTTTTCGGGCTTGAGAAAACCGCCAAATGAGTAGCCATGATATTAGCTCAAAACCCTACCTCCCCGCTCCCCTCCTTGTTAAGGAGGGGCTGGGGTGGTGAAGCTTGCTGGATTTATTATTATGCTTTTCCGGCTGAGCCGAAATCCTTGATGCGCGCCTCGACAACTTTTTGCACCGCGTCGCGGCTGGCGCCGATGATGGCGCGCGGGTCGGTTTCTTGCGGATGTGCTTTGGTAAAGGCAGTATTGGCTTTAGCGAAAGTTTGGCGCAACTCGGTATCGATATTAATCTTTGCAACGCCTAGCCCTATGGCTTTTTTGAATTCCTCAAGTGTTGAGTTGCTCGAGCCGTGCAATACGAAGGGAATATTCACCTTCCTTGCGATTTGAGCGAGGACATCGAAACGCAGTTTTTCACCTTTAATTTTTTCACCGTGGACATTGCCGATAGCGACGGCAAGAGAATCGATGCCGGTGGCTTTAACAAATTCTGCCGCTTGGTCTGGGTCGGTGCATTCCACTTTGCCCGCGACATAGTCCTCGCGTCCGCCGATGGTGCCGAGTTCCGCCTCCAAACTCATACCGGCTTCGTGGGCGAGCTTGGCCAGTTCGGTCGTATTATTAACATTATCCTCGTAACTTAAAGACGAACCGTCATACATAATCGAAGTGTGAAGACCGAGCTTTATCATATTGCGAACCAGCGCCGGTTCTTTGCCGTGGTCGAGATGAATCACGACCGGACATTTGCTTTTTTTGCCGAGTGTTTGAATTATCCCAAGCAATTCCTCGGCGCCGGCGTACTCAAGCGCTTTGGGTTAGGTTTGCACTATCACCGGCGCTTTGAGTTTTTCGGCGCCGTAAATTATAGCTTGGGTGAATTCCAAATCGTTGGTATTGAAAGCGCCAATGGCATAGCCGCCGCGGCGAGCGTCACTTAGAAGTTTTTTGCTTGACGACAGCATTTTCCTCCAAAGCAATTAAGCCGGGTAATTTCTTGCCAATGACAAATTCGCTCGCCGCGCCACCACCCGTGGAAATAAAGCTGAACCTGTCCCGAAGTTCGAGTTTGTCAATCGCCATTGCGGTGTCGCCGCCGCTCACAATCGTCGTCGCGCGCAGATTCGCGGTGAATCGGGCAATTTCATATGTACCGTGACAGTATTTTTTTTCTTCGGCTTTGCCCAACGAGCCGTTCCAAAACAGAGTTTTAGCTTTTTTCAAAATGGCCTTAAACCTCATAATTGTATCGGGCCCAATGTCAAGCGGCGGATTCTTCTTAATAGTATCTTTGTCGAAGGATATAATACGGCCCTTGGCATCGATACCGTCTGTTGGAAATACCAGTTTATCCACCGGTTCCGTCATGGCCTGATAGTAATCAATGGCCGTTTTCCCGCCAATTAGTATGGTGTCGGCGAATTGGCGAAAGTGATTGATAATGGGAATCTTGTCTGCAATTTTACTGCCGCCGATAAGCACGATGAACGGCTTCTCTTGGCCGTCAAGTAGGGGTTTAAGTTCCTGTACTTCATGCGCTAATAGCAGGCCGGCATACGAAGGCAGTTTTTTGGTAATGGCGACAATTGAGGCATGGGCGCGGTGGCTGGAAGCAAAAGCGTCATTGACATATAAGTCGGCCTCATCGGCCAAAATACTGGCGAGATGCGCGCTGTTTTTTTCTTCCCCGGTGTCGAACCGCAAGTTTTCCAGAAGTGTGATCGAGCGGCCGATGTAGTACCGGCGAGCCAATACCGGCGAGACGGCATTTCCGACTTCCTTTGTCATTATCTTGCCGCCCGACACCATTTTTTTGGCTTTCAAGATGTCGGCGATCCGCCGCGCGACAGGCGCGAGTTGCCACTGGACAGAGGGTTTAGTTGGTCTGCCCCAGTGGGAAATGATGATTATTTGCGCGACTTTATGGCGCAATAGCCATTCAATAGTTGGGACCGTCGCGAGGATTCTGGCGTCATCGCTCGGCTCGCCGTCTTTGCCCACCGGCAGATTGTAATCGGCTCTGTAGAGTACTTTTTTTCCCGTTACATTGGCATTGCGTACGGTCAGCATAGAATTATTATTAAAGATTTATTTGCGCCACTTATCAGCGCCAGCGAAGGACTCCGCAATTTGCGAGAATTCGCCAACCTGTAAACTCGCGCCACCTACCAGCACACCGTCAATTTCAGCTTGGCCGGCATACTCGGCCGCGTTATGACGGCTGACACTTCCACCATAAAGAATCGGGACTGTCTTGGCAATATCGGCGCCGGCCATTTTTTGGCCGATAATGTCGCGCAATTCTTTGATTATTCGAGCCGCGTAGGCGCCGCTGGCGTTGCGGCCGGTCCCAATTGCCCAAACCGGTTCATAGGCAATTATTACTTTCTCCCAGTCATTGCCCGAGAGCCCCATGGTGGAGCTTTTAAGCTGCTGGCAAAGTTCGCTATGCAAGACCCTTTGCGCGACACCGCTTTCCGTTAGTCCCCCAAGGTCGAGTTTCTTTTCCTCACCGACAGCCAGAATCGGCGTAATATTTTCCCTTAGAGCTGTTTTAACTTTCGCGTTCACCAGCATGTTGTCTTCACCGAATATAGAACGCCGCTCGCTGTGGCCGATGATGGCGTATTGA
>CAYHTS010000048.1:0-4532 GCA_964359635.1 uncultured Candidatus Saccharibacteria bacterium
GTGTAGAAGGATTTTTAAGCGCCACTACAAACTTTACGTCTTGCGTCGTATTAGTATTAAGCGTAAGGGGAAATAAGGGAATGCTGCCCACCAAATCGTAGCTTGGATCTGTAAAGGTGGGATTATACGTGTCCCATTCTAAACCGCTGATGGTATTGCCACCGCTCGCGTTAGTGACGTTAACGGAGCTGTATTTATATACATCTGGGCTAGTGCCGATCACTTTTGAACCTCCGAGCGTAAAGTTGATGTTAGGCACCAAAGCGCAGGTTTCGCGTACCGTGGAGACATTGAACGTGCTCACGCGATCAATCGCAAAACTAACTTGGGTTACTTGTTGCACGGCAACAGTAGCATGAGGCTTGGAAGGATTGGGGTTTCCACCTCCTCCCACGGGGTACGTCCGCTCACTGGAGTACCCTACTTTGGAAACGGTTATGTCGTATGCACCTACGCCCGGTGGAGCGTCAATTATTTGAAGAAGGCCGGCGCTATTAGTTACGTCATCAATTATAATATCCGGATTCGCAGCAGTATTTTCAATATGCACATTGGCACCCGCAAGGGGCAGGCCCGCCGCATCAAACACTTTCACAAATAAAGCGCCGTTAGTAGAAGCTGTTTCCAGATTTTTAGGTCCGACAGAAGTGGTAACCCGGAATGGCTGGAAATTTTTACAGGTGTCACAGGTAATTTCTACTTCCATTAGGCGGTAATCCGCTGGCGAGAGATCGTTCGGCGTACCACCAATCGTCCCGTCAAACGGATCATCTACGTTGCGCACCGTACTTGTTACGGTGAAGTTGATGCTGTTTCGAGAAAGCGTTTGAATGTGGGGAATTTTTCCATTCGGTAAACCGCCCACTACACCCACGTCCGCGTATGGCAGGTTGCGCGCAATTTCAAACTGCTCGTTGGCTAACGCGGAAGCGGTTATTTTTAATTTGGACAGCGCAGATACTTCTAAAAGTTTAGTCCAGGTGTTGTAGACGCTTACGGAAACCATAAGAAAAATCCCCGCGCCAATGAGGCTTTCCACCAACGTAAACCCTGCTCGAGATTCTGACTTTGAATTAATGAGCCTTTTCAACGTATTTGACTTATCAAACTTAGTGAACGTATACAACTTCTGACTATTGTACGACACTTTTGCGCGAATGTAAGGAATTGCGGTTCACAAGTTCTCTGCTAGAGTACGTGGAGATCAGGAGGACCGCATCGTGACTGAATCGCTCGACCTCGACACCAACAGCAACCCATCCTTGAAAATGCCATTCGTGGCGGCCGGATATTGCAAAACCCCAAAAGACGCCATACGTCTCTTTGGGATTAGCGATCTACGCCGGATTGACGTAGGCTCCTACACCCTGCCAACCTTATCCGGCAACACGGGCACAACCTTTCTTCCAGGGCGGACATTTGCGCTCAACGCTGTCGGTTTGACCAACCCCGGTCTTGACGGCTTGCTCCAGATGGTGCCGGCTTACCTCGAAATAGAGCTCGGGTTCGGCAAGGAAATCTGGATCAGTGTTGCTGGCTACAGCGTGGAAGAATTCGTAAAACTCGTACTCGCGCTCATCAGGGCCGGCGTGCGCAAAATTCAACTCAACTTCGGTTGCCCCAACAGTTACGCGGGCAACGAGCAGAAGCCAATTTTCTCGTTCGACCCAGAAGCAATGGCCGCAGTTATGCGGGGGATTCGTGCGGCGTGCATGGAATTCCAAATCCAGATCAGCGTGAAGCTGTCGCCGTACAGCAACCCTGTTGAGCTACAACGAGCCATCTTCGTGTTGGGCATAAACCCGTTCGTAGTAGAAATCGTCTGTTGCAACACATTCCCCAATGGCTGGTGGATGGAAGCTGGCAAGCCGGTTTTTTCCACCCCCGGCGGATACGCGGGCATTAGCGGCGAGGTAATGTTTCCTATTGCTCTTTGCAACTTGCGTCAAGCGAATGCCGGCTGGAAACCTTATGTGACTGAGGTTCCCAAGCCTCGCTTCATTGGATGTGGGGGCATAACGAACGCCGAAAGAATCCATATGATGAATCTCGCTGGAGCTGGCGGGACAGCGATTTGCACTCCACTCCACGACCGAGTGGGCGATGACGTGGCCGCACACGAACGGCGCGTATTTCAAAGCTACGCCGAAAGCATCGCCAATTTCGTCTCCTAACCAATACCGATACAAGTCGGTATTTTTGTTTTACCTATTCAATGATAGAGTGCCTGCAGATTATAAGGAGGAACCTAGAGATGGATACACTTTCACGGCTCGCTCTGCCGGGCTACCACCCCAATCCTGCACGGATGCCGCCCTTGGGAACAAGAAGGAGGGTGAACAAACCCTGGAACGGCCACCTACATCCACGGGATGATGATCTGGTATGCGACGGTCGCTCGGAGATGCTCGTCCCATTGTTTGCCGACCACTACTACGGCGGCGTCTTTGTGGGGAACACCTATCCAGCGATTACCACACCTCTGATTTCATTGCAGAAGAAGGCGACTTGGCAGGCACTTATCCCCCCAAGCTCTCGGTTTGAGATACGCATCGCGGCGCTCCTTACCGAGGAGACAACGCCAGAGATGATCATTGCTGGCTATGATCAGCCGGACGGACAACAAGCCTTCGATGTAATGAAAATGTATTTGAAGTCCGTGAGTAATGCTACGGGGCACGACGTCGACAACATCGACAAAGTGATCCCCTGCATCCACGCCATGACCTACACCAAGTGGCAGCACCAGCGCGAACCCATGCGCCTGATGATTCATGCCGAGCGCAAGTGGGACTTCGCTGGCGCAAGGATCGGCATCTTGGACCGCGAGTTCCACGCGATGCAACGCGATATCATGCGGATCTTGGCCAAGGTTCCAGATGCAATCCTCATCATCTGTCACGTCTCGGATAAGCGCACTATTGAGTTCATTCGCTATCTGCGCTCGCTTGGATACTGGGTGTATGGTGAAATTGCCCCGCAATACGCCATCTGGTGTCTTGACGATCTGTTCGAAGACAGCAAGGGTGGCACGGCACTGAACGGCCCCATATTCAATGTTCCCTGCTTCAAACAGGAAGACAGTCGGGTGGTGGTGCTTGAGACCATGCTTTCTGGCGATCCGGGCTTTTTCTTCGCAAGCGACGACGCCTGCCACGGCGACAACGAAAATTCAAACCGTTTGCGAGGCTTCAAGATTGTGGACGGCCGCGTCATCGGTGGTGGCACACAGCTTCCGGAAGCAGTTGTGTCCTTCGTCCTAGAGTGCTTTGAGGAAGCCGGCAAGATCGAGATGGCTGATAACTTCCTTTCACACTTCGGCCGGGATGCTCACGGATTGCCGCGCTACGACATGCCGGAGTGGTACGAACGCTACGATTGGACAGTGCAAGACCGTATCGAGCGTACGTCTCCGCTCCTAGGTTACATCCGGAGCAAGCTGGCTATGGTCGGGATGCCTCGCCGCTTCAAGAGAATTTTGCAAGCCGCGTAATCGCCCAAAAAAAATCCGGGCGATTTTTTTAATTTTTTACTACGTTCTACTAACTACTATCTACAGACTAAACAAGGTGCTCGATGTCTTTTTTCTTTTTTGGAACAATGCCGTGCGCGACTAGAAGCACTTCAAAATCGTCGCGTTCAATTGTTTCTACTTCAATAAGTTTTCCTGCAATAGCATCGAGTGCGGGACGATGTGTTTCAATAATTTCCTTGGCGCGATCGTAGGCAGTATTCATAATCGCTGACACTTCCGCATCAATTTCCGCGCCCACTCTTTCTGAATATTCTTTTTCTTCCACGCCGCGGCCAAACATCACTCGCCCACCGGCGCCTTCTAAGGCAACGGGGCCCATTTTATCGGACATGCCATATTTAGTAACCATGTCACGCGCAAGAGCAGTAGCAACTTGCAAATCGTTAGATGGACCGGTAGTTAAGTCTTTAAAAATTAATTTTTCCGTCACATAACCACCAAGCGAAGTTGCGATATCATCCAGAAATTCATTTTTAGATTGCAGTTTGCGCTCTTCGAGTGGCAGCTTTAAGGTGTAGCCGGCGGCGCGGCCGCGGGAAATGATGGAAATTTTGTGCACGGGGTCTGCGTAGGGTAGAACGGAAGAAACGAGGGCATGCCCGGCTTCGTGATAGGCAGTGATTTTTTTCTCGGCTTGGGAAAGCAGGTGGCTTTTGCGTTCCGGCCCCAGCATTACTTTTTCAATCGCGCGGATAAAATCGTACTGCGTTACTTTCTTACGATTTTCCCGCGCTGCTAAAATTGCCCCTTCGTTCATCAGGGAATACAGATCCGCGCCAGAAAACCCTGGAGTGCGCTCGGCAATCACGGTTAAATTAACGTCTTCGCCTAAGGGTTTTTTATCTGCATGGATATTGAGAATAGCTTCGAGGTCAGAGCGATCGGGCAAATCAAAAGTTACGCGACGGTCGAAACGGCCCGGACGAAGTAGTGCGGGGTCGAGTACGTCCGGGCGTTTGGTCGCCGCCAGCACAATTACTTTTTCGTTCGGCTCAAA
>CAYHTS010000049.1:0-4523 GCA_964359635.1 uncultured Candidatus Saccharibacteria bacterium
CAAATTGGGTCATTGGGAATTGGGTATTGCTTAGGTCAATTAGGTTAATTAGAAATTAGAAATTTCTAGTATTGACTTTCTCGGATATTTCTGCCATACTATTGCCAATGAATAAACCCGTCTTATCTATTGTTGCCGGACCAATTGGCAATTTAGGGGATATTACCCTGCGTGCCCTTGAAACCCTCAAGCGAGCGGATTTAATAGTGGCGGAGGATACCAGGGTAACCGGGAAGCTCCTGCGCTATTATGGCATCCATAAGCCAATAAAATCTATTCGGGAACGCTCTCACGCAAGTCGCGTCGAGGGCTTGATTAACGACATAGCAAATCGCCGATACAGCCATGTGGCGTATCTAACCGATGCCGGAACCCCGGGTGTTTCTGACCCGGGCGGACAATTAGTCGCGGCGGCGCGGGCGGCTGGTATAACCGTCGAACCGATTCCCGGTCCTTCGGCATTAACCGCTATCTTGCAAGTTGCCGGTATCGATTTATCCGATGGAATATTGTTTTTGGGATTCTTACCCAAGAAAAAGGGTCGCCAAACGTTATTAATCAAGTTACAATCTTCCCCTTGGCCGGTAGTAATCTTCGAACGCGGTGAACGGCTAGGTAAAACCCTCGACCAATTTAAGGATATTTACGGGGACGATGCGAAAGTTGTCGTTGGCCGAGAGCTAACTAAGCTTCACGAGGAGTTTACTTCTATTAAGCTTGGCGATGCCAAAAGTATCGCCGGTATAAAAACCAGAGGTGAGTTTACAGTATTAATCGCTCCTGCGAGCAAAAAGGAAAAAAGATGATTAAATTATTGAATAGAACAAAATACCGCCGACTCGAACTTTACCTTACCCGGAGAAAGGCAAAAAATGAGATCTCGCGGAGGGTGTACCTCGCGCGTGAAGCCAATGGGCTGGATTTGACCGGTATTGTTTGGTTTGACGTAACCAGTGATATGATTTGTCTGATTCTTGAAGGCGAGCAGGACAACCTCAAAAAGTTCTTGGATTTTGTGCGAAAATCATATGGTTCATCCGAACGGCTAATGTATAGGTTCCGCCAAGACAAAAACGAATTCGACTTCGTCCAAATAGTGTAGATACGGAAGATAGAAAATATTGATATGGAAATCGGCAAGTAGTTATGGAGATTAGAAATCAGAGATTAGCCGGAAGCCACTTTCTATATTTCAATTTCCATTACCACTTTCCATTCTCTACACTACCCATTTCTTTTTTCTTGTATTTTGTAACTGTATTGTGCTAAACTGATACTAGTATCTAAGGAGGTTGTACTTGACCGAGAGGCAGCGGATTATTCTTGGAGTGATTGCGGTATTCGCGCTGTTTGTTGCCGGTGTGCTTTCTTTTGCTCTCATCCAGAATGGCACTATTCGCGCGGATGTTAACCCGACATCGAGCGGCATGAGTTTTACGAACTCACTGGTCACATCACCGGAAAAAGTTACGCTGGGTGTTGATACCACAAGCCGTGTTTGCCTTGCTCGAAATGCTGTTAGTCGCTGGACGATTGTGGCACAAAACGACAGTACCGAAGCGGTGGATGAAACGATTATTATAAGAGCTCAAGGTATGAGCGACCTTAAGCTGGCGGATTATGAGCCGACCTGGCAAACACAGGGTAATTACAAGGAGACAACTATAAATATCGGCCGTATGAATTCGGGCCAGATTGTTACTTTTGAGCTTACAGGTACGCCATCGGCATCGAACACCTCCGTGTTAGCGGCCATTTCGGATACGACCGGCTTCATTTATTCCACTTCCGCCGGCCTAACCGTCCCGGTAAAGAATACCTGTTCATAATTGCTGAATGTAGGGATTGTATCCTGACTTGTCATTGCGAGAAGCCCGTAGCCCGTTATGGGGCGGAGGGCGACGAAGCAATCCAACAATCCCACTAGATTGCTTCACAGGGTTGCAATGACATTGCATATTGTATGGCGGCGGCTGAATTTAAGTGCAATATTATGTGGTATAATGAGAAAAAATAGTGTTATAAGAGGGCGAATATAAAAATGCTCAAACAAAAAGCAATTGCTATATTGATTTTTGGGTATATATTAATAGCGGGAGCAAGTTACGCTCTTGCCGATACTCCGCCGGCGCCTCCGGTCTTCCCACCCGACCCGCCGACTATTGATGCTACAGAAACAACCACCGAGACCGCTACGGTAGCTAGCGCGACGACCGCGGCATCAACGGCTACAAGCACCTCTTCCGGACCGGCTGATGTCGCGATAGTTGTTGGCTTAGGCGTAATAGCGATTTTGTGTCTTCGTAAGTATTCAAAACAAAAGAAATACAGCTTATAACCCCAAGCGTGTCATTGCGAGTTCAGGCGAAGCAATCTTTACTTTTATTGTTCGACCTTGTGGAGAACTACCGAAATAAGGTGCTTCTCGACAAGCTCGAAGAATATTGTTTTATCGTTCGAGCCCCAGTGGGGCGAGAACAACACCGTAATACTGTTCGAGCGAAGTCGAAATAACTGACACAGCAGTGTCATCCTGAGCGACTGAGGTATTCCGAAGGAGTCGAATGGATCTAGAACCTTTCATAAAACCAAGGAGCCAGCAATGTCATTTTTGAAAAATAGGATACTTACCGTCGCGCTATTTATCGTCGCGGCAATCGCCCTCGCCGCCCTCGCCGGCGGCAACAAACACCAAACATTTGCCCAGTCAACCGAAATCTGTGCAGCAAATTTATACGAAGACAATGCAAGGGTACTTTCCCAGAGCTGGCCGATAGATGATCCTATATTGGGTAATGTTTTTTCAACTAATAGGACGGGCGATCCGGGGGGAGGTTTTGATATAACAGATAATGATGCTCACACATATAAAGCGGTTTGTTATGACTCCCAAGGGAACCAATTGACAAGCGGTTGTGCATTGAAGTATTTTACTTGGACTCGTACCTGGTGGTTCGGTGGAGATTGGGACGAGGGAAGCTATACGAATTCCCCCAAGCAGTTACAAGATACCTCGGATAGGGGCTATAGTATCGAAGCAATGTGTACTCCCTCTTCTGGTGGAGGCGGCGGTGGAGGAGGAGGTACTACTGCTACTCTTTCCATATCACCCAGGGTTTTAACTTTGGATGTGAATGAAATAAAAGCTGTTACTGTAAGTAAATCGGATAATACCTTGAAAAACTTTCGTGTTGAATCAAGCGATGCGAGTATTGTTAAATTCCAATTGGTTTCAGCGTCGGAGTCCGGCACTTGGTATGAAAATTTAGATGTAATTGGTACCGATACTCAATTCAAAATGAAGGGCATGGGTCGTGGTACTGCAGGTATTACAATTAAAGAATTCACCGGAGGCGATAGGGGAGCAGGTGACGCTATCCATATCGATACAGGTGTCTCTATGACTGCAAACGTCACTGTGTCCGAGGGCGGTAATGTTGACCCGACAAGCTTAACTGTTGAACCAAGTAGTGTAACGGTAGAGGTGGGCGGCTCGGCGCTAATAACTGTCACGGGTCTTAGCGCCAATGGCGTTAATAATTTTTTCCAAATTAGCAATAATACTGTTCCAACGGTTGCCTCGTCAAGTCGCCCACTTTTCTACTGGGATGGTTTAACTTTGCTTAGGGGCACCTTTACTGTAACTGGTTTAGTCCAAGGTGAAACTATCTTGACGGTGAGTTCTGGTAATAGTGTTACCCCGCAGAATGTTACTGTCAGGGTTATTCCTGTCCCTCCCGCAAACAATGACGCGGATGGTGATGGTGTTACTGATGATGCCGACCAGTGTCCCAATACCCCAGCGGGGACTATAGTTGATGCCACGGGCTGTCCGATTACATTTGATGGCAACACGCCGCCGGGGAGGCCGAATTTTGGGGAATTCCTCGATGTGACCATCGTTGACGAAGGCGATACGCCACCGTTACGGCCGACCTTTCTTCCTTGGGATACTGTCTGTGCTCAAAAACTCGAGGGAGGCCATTCGACTGAAGGTTGGAGTATGGTTACTTTCCCATTTAGCGCTCCGTCACTAGCGACAAGTCCCAACGGCATAGGGAGCTTGCTGGCAGATTTAGCAGGTCAGATCATCTTTACTTTTGTTAGCCCGACTCCTCCTTATTATGTTACAAGCGCGTCAGGCGAAGCCGGAAGAGCTTTTTGGCTTCGGGCCAATAACGCGTCATTATGTCTGGTTGGCGGAGGTATCAGCCCTCTCTCCGGTACTAAAGAGATTACCTTCCCTGCCGACCAAGAGGCCTACTATGAACTCAATATGACCGGTAACCCCTTCACAAAAGAGATTCCTTGGGCTAATGTCGAGATAAACGGTAAGAGTGTTCAAGCCGCGTTCGCCGACCACACTATCGCGGCGATATTCCTCTGGGATCCGACTCAAAAAACCGACTACGATGCCTACTATGACGCGACTCGTTTCAGTACGGTAATATTGCCCAAACAGCATCCATATACTGATTTGGCTAATGCGACTTTAGCGCCCTACCGCGGCTTCTGGCTCATGA
>CAYHTS010000050.1:0-4435 GCA_964359635.1 uncultured Candidatus Saccharibacteria bacterium
AAATGGATGATGATGTTTATAAACTGGGTCTTTATGATTCCGGCGAGCCTAATAATTTTTAGCCTGATTGGCCTAGTTGGTAAGGCTGGTGTTAGTAAGGATGCAGTCGATACTTTTGCAACGGCTTTGGGAGGGGGGGCTGATGCGAGTACAATAACCAACACGAATTTTCTTACAGCAATTGTTTCGTTCGGGGTACGAATTATATTGCTGATATTTGCAGTGCGGTTGCCGTTCAAGATGGGCGGCGACATCGCTGCCGCCTGGGGCAATGCCGGCAAATGGCTGGGAACACAAGCCAGCAACCGCTTACTTTCCGGCGCGCTCACGGCTCAAAGTTCGGCGCGAGAAATCGATAAACGGGCGAAGCAGCGCGAAAAGCTTCGTGAAAAACTTAATACTGGTGGTTTAAGCGGAGATGAATTAACCAAAGCTCAAAAAAAATTAAAGAAATTAGAAGGAGCCAACTTGAGCTGGAACCAACGGCTCGGTGAAAGGGCAAAGGGTTTCTATGGCGGGACATTTAGGTATGCGAAGGGCGAAAAGAAGGGCGAAATAAGGGGTAGTATTGCCGGATGGATTGCCAGCGCCCATCCTCGGGCGATGCTGATGGGTTACCAAGAAAAAGAGACGCGGCGAGAAGCATCTATTAAGGGATTATTACCTCCTTTTAGTGGGAGTTACGCTAAAATTGCTGGAAAGGGAGCAGTTTTCGCCAATGATGCATCGGGTCAAGAAAGCAAAGTAAAGTGGTGGAGCGACAGAAAATTACTTGACGAATTTATTGAGCTTGCAAAAAAATCTGGTTTAACGGAGGAGGAGATACTTTTAGCGCTCACCGAATCGCCCGGCGCTTTTGAAGGCAAGATGGGAGCTGGAGCCATATGGGGCTCGGTTTCGGCCGGCGAAGCAGCGCCGCTTTGGGCAATGATTCGAGAGATGGCACGCCGTGGCCCAATGATTCGTTATGGGGAAATGTCACATCCGACGATCACTGAACATGATGCGAAGGAAGGTAATTTAGATACTTATCCTGAACAGTCTTTGGCAATAGCTAACTTGGACAAAGATATTTTGAGTGACAGACGACTCGAAGAGGAGTTAGAGCGACGAACAGGCGGTGACGAGAAGGAGATGGAGCGGGCCCGGAAACGTATTCTTGATTTTCAGCAAAAAAAAGGAAGGAATCGTGGGCTGCCAAGTGATGAGCCCCCACAAGCAGCAGGAGAAGATCCCGAGGACGAAAAAATTGGGCGTCAAGTTGCGGGAGCATTGGAAGGAGCTGGACGCCAAGCAGGAGGCGCTACACCTGTTGAGGTGGTGAACCCGGTTCAGCTAGGGTCGAAAGAAGATATATCCGTTGTAGATACAGCGGTTGATATGGCTGTCAAGGGCGTTGGCAAGGATTTGAAACAGCAAGCGGCGGCAGAATATTTAGATAGCACGACGCAGGATAGCTTATTGCAGAAAGCAGATGGTGCTCGTGTGAGTCCGGCAGAATTGAGCGAACTTTCGGCGGGCAAAATAGGGCCAGAGGGGCAGACGGTGAAGCTACCGACGAGAACCGAGCAAGCTATGTATCGATTCGCGACGGCTGTGACTAGAGGACAGCTTATTACCAGAGTTTCAGCGGAGAAGTTTTTCCAGGATAATTTAGCAGGTGGCTTACCCTATGTCGGTAGTGTGACAAATTTAGTTAATCAGGGAAAACTGCGCGGTCAAGATATTCCGGCTCTGCAACAACGTATTGAAACCGACTTAACGCGGTTGAAAAATGACAAACTGTCACCGGCCGAATTCGAGTCGCTGCGTGGGGAGATAGCGCGCATTAGCCCGAGCGCCAATTTGCGTTCCGAGGCGCATCCGGCACCTGAAGATTTGTTGAGGGTGGGCAATCAGGTCTCACTCGCGCTTTCTCAGATGAACAAGCCGCAGGTAATTAGGGCTTTGGGAGTTGGCGCTCAGCCGAGCCAAGTCCAGGAAATAGTTATTAAGCAAGCGGCCTCCGACCTGCTCAAGGAAACAAGGACTGGTGAGGTGCAAAAATTAGTTAAATTTATGCCCGCGGCGCCGGTGGCGCAAAGACCGGAGATAGAACGGGCCGTAAGAGTTCAGGTTGCGGGTCTTGCGCGTGATTCCTTGCCTGAAAGCGGCTTTGTCAAGCTGTCCGGTGCCGAGCAGAAAGCGGCTATTACGACAGCAGCGACACAGGCAATCGGGCAGGGCGGCGGAATAACCGTAGACGGCCTCACTAAGTTGGTAGACGGCGCCATCAAATCCGTTGCCACTCGCGGCGGTTCAAGTGTTACTCTGCCTCCGGCACCGCCCCCAGCTGGGGGCGGGACGCCGCCGCCAGCGGCACCGCGGTAAGCAGTTTTTATTGAGTGCTTGCGGCTGCCATCATCTGGTTAATATCTAATATCTGCTGATTAACACGCTCTCGGTTGAGCGAACCGACATATTTGTTAATCATGCCGTCGAATGTAGTGTTGCCCTGGTTAAGAAGGTCTTTAACGACTTTGTCGTGGGCTAAGATGCCCTCTTGGTAATTGTTGTACTTGGCATAGCGAACGTAGCGGACTCCGTCAAAAAATGGCTTAGTTCGTCCGGCAGTACCTTCTGCGATAATGCCAAAAGGATTAAAACTGCCGGTACTGTTGTAGCCTGGCACGGGATTAGGAGTCGTGCCGAATTGGTTCTCGTATGCGGCTTGAGAGGCAGTGAAGAAGGGATTGACGCCATAGGCGCGAGCCGACTCGACAAAGGCCGCTCCCAAACCATCCATAGGGCTATTGGGTTGTTTTTGGGCAATGAATTGGTCAATGGCCTGCGCCATCTTGGTGGCATCGAGGTCATTGGGGTAGAGAAGGAGCTGGTCGGCATTACCGGTGAACGGTGTGACATTAGTGTCGGTGCTTGTCAGACCACTGTCACTGCCAGCGGCATAACCAACTGCAAAACCCACAAAAGGTAGGGGCACTAGTAGAAATAAAATTATAATGGCTGCAGCTTTGTGATTATTGACCCAATTCGTAAATTTACTAGCGCCAGGTATGTAGTGAGAGACCTGGCTGGCAATACCAGCAAGCTTGTCGGCGGCTTCGATAAGGACTGGCACTATGACGGTTTCGCTAAGGGCCGCTTCGGCGGCTCTTTTGGCAACCTCTTTAGCTGCTTTCTTGCCCGCCCGCCCCGCAACGGCCTTGCCGGCTTCCGCGGCTCCTTCGCGCGGGTTGCGGGCGATATCGGCGCCGACGCGCGCGCCTTGGGCGAGATTAGCGGCACGGCCAGCAGAGCCGGGCTGGCTAGGAGTTTGCGGTTTGGAGTTAGGGGTTGGAGAAGGGGAAGAGGTTGCCGGAGGAGCTTTTTGAGCTTCTGTCTCGGGCTTAGATTTAGTGGCCCCTGGTTGCTGGCCTCTGGTTTCTGGTTTTGCGCTTTCTTCGCGGGCGCCAGGGGCTGGCTTTTTGTTGGCTGATTTATCAGGGCCATTGCCAAAAGCCCCGTGGATAGCTTCTTTGCTCTCGTCGCTCAAACCGCCGCGTTCCGGCCCGACGATTTCCTGCTCGTCCTCCGGCTCTTCGTCGATAAAATCTTCATCAAGGTTATCAGGCATTTTTATTCGTTAGTTGTGGGTATATAAACTTCGATCTCGCGGTCATTTTTCCAATATAGAGCGGGAATAATGCTGGCATCCGACAAAGATAATGCGCCGACGTTCGTAATTTGGCCGTCGCTCAAACGCATAACAAATACTTGATTCTGGTCTAGGCCAGCTACCGCGCTCTCATCACTATTCCAAGCTATTGGCGAGAGAAAAATATCTGCTTTAAGGTCGCGTACAAAACGAGTATCCTGAAGAGAATAAAGCCACTCTGTAATCTTATCCCCTTGTTGGCGTGCTATTATCATCTGTTTGTTGTTGGGGCTAAGTGTGGCGTCGATGACGCTGTGGTCGTCAATGATTGTTGTGCTTTGTCCCGTATCCAACTTAAGCATAAATAGATTACTTGCTTCTCCCGGCGCGGTGGGCTGGCCCCAATAAAGATAAGTATTTGCATCAAGCACTGCAAAACCAATGTACTGGTCAGTAACTTGAGCCAAAATTCGTTCATCGGTGCGGTCGGGCTTACCAATAGCAATAATATTACCCTTAGTATCCTCGGCATGGTAAATGATTCGACCATCGTTAGTAACCCCGGCGATATTTTCGATGCTAGAATGAACAGTTATTGGAGCATCTTTATCGCTTAAAATTAGCCATGTGCTATCAGCTGTCGTTGGAATGGGGAAAATTGCCGCTGCAAAGTGGCTACTGGGTGATAAAACTAGATTAGCGCGCGGTACCGGATAGTTGCCCAATTTGAGATTAAAGGTTTGGCTGACCGTACGGACATTGAGAACTTGATTAGTTGTATCGGGGGTTATGGTTGTCTTG
>CAYHTS010000051.1:0-4361 GCA_964359635.1 uncultured Candidatus Saccharibacteria bacterium
ATTGCTAAGGTACGCCTAACCAGTGACCAGGAAGTAACTGCCTACATTCCTGGCGAAGGACATAATCTCCAGGAACACTCGGTTGTGCTAATTCGCGGCGGTAGGGTAAAAGACCTGCCCGGTGTAAGGTACCATATTGTCCGCGGCAAACTTGATACCCAGGGTGTAAGCAACCGTCGGCAAAGTCGCTCGCTTTATGGCGCGAAAAAACTCCAGGGCGGGAAAAACGAATAAGTAAAGGAATCTTATGCGCGGCAAAATTAAAAGAAAAACTCCTAAGACCCAGCCAGATGCTGTCTTCAACTCCCTTGTGGTGGCCAAATTCATAAATTATGTTATGCATGACGGCAAGAAAAACGCCGCTCGCAAAATAGTTTATTCTGCTCTTGGTCAAGCAGGAGAAAAACTGAAAGTAAAGGAGGGCGACAAGCTACTCGAAGATACAATCCGCAAAGTAGCGCCTATAGTAGAGGTGAGATCTAAGCGCGTTGGTGGCGCCAATTATCAGGTACCAATCGAGGTTAGAGAGCCAAGAAAAACCGCACTGGCTATGAGATGGCTTCTGGAAGCAGCGCGATCTGTTAAGGGCAAGCCAATGGCAGAAAAATTAGCCGTGGAGATAATAAATGTCGCTTCCAATACAGGTGGGGCACTCAAAAAAAGAGAAGATGTCCACCGAATGGCCGAGGCCAACCGCGCCTTCGCTCACTTCGCCAGGTATTGAGCTAATTTCAAAAATCAAATCTAAAAACTATAAGCCAAGTCCTAAATATTAGATTATAAATATTATCAAGGGAAATGGTTTGGGGGTTTGGCATTGGCCATTGTGAGTTGTTTAGAAATTACCTGCCCGCCGTAGACTCCGCGTAGGCGGGGGAATTAGAAATTTGTAATTAACTATATTATGGCTCGTGAATATAGCTTAGACCACACGCGAAACATTGGAATTATAGCTCATATAGATGCCGGCAAGACAACGGTGACAGAGCGGGTTCTTTTTTATACCGGCAAAAAGCATAAAATCGGGGAAGTCCACGAAGGCGAAGCCGAAATGGACTGGATGGAACAAGAGCGAGAGCGAGGCATAACCATAACTGCCGCCGCCACGACCTGTTTTTGGAAGGATACGCGCATAAATATCATTGATACCCCAGGCCACGTTGACTTCACGGTCGAAGTCGAGAGGTCGTTAAGAGTGCTTGATGGCGGCGTTGTTGTCTTTGACGGCGTGGCCGGTGTTGAGCCGCAGTCAGAAACCGTCTGGAGGCAAGCCGATAAATATAATGTTCCGCGTATTTGCTTTATCAATAAACTGGACCGAACCGGCGCTGATTTTGAAAAAAGCTTTCAGTCGATAATTTCCCGCCTTAGCTCTAAAGCGGTGCTCTTACAGTTACCGATCGGTAGTGAGACCGACCTTAGGGGTGTGATAGACCTTCTTGAGCAAAAAGCATACATATACAAGGACGACCTCGGCAAGAATATATCAATTGAAGAAATTCCGAGTGATATGTCGGCTGATGCTGACAAGTGGCGTCAAATCGCTATAGAGAAGATAGCCGAAACAGACGACGCGCTTCTAGAGAAATTCCTTGATGGGATAGAGCCATCGGTCGAAGAACTGCGCAAAGCGCTCCATAACGCGACCATTGCCAATATAGTTTACCCCGTATTTTTGGGTAGCGCTTTGAAGAACAAGGGCATCCAACAACTGCTCGATGCCGTCGTGGCATACCTGCCAAATCCGTTGGAGGTTAAAACACCACAGGCAACAGACCCTAGAAACGATGAGAAAATTATTGAGATCAAACCGGAAGACAGTGAGCCATTTACCGCCCTCGCGTTTAAGGTAGCCGCCGATCCTTATGTGGGCAAGCTAACATTCTTTCGCGTTTATTCCGGCACTCTTAAGGCGGGGTCATATGTATTAAATGCGTCAAATGGCGAAAAAGAGCGCATCGGTCGGATTGTTCGTCTGCACGCCAATCACCGAGAAGACGTATCAGAAATTTATACCGGCGAAATAGCCGCCGCTGTCGGTTTGAAATCGACTGTTACGGGTCATACTTTGTCAGACGCGACTCGTCCGGTATTACTCGAATCCATCACCTTTCCCGAGCCAGTTATCTCTATCGCCATCGAACCAAAAACCAAAGCCGACCAGGAAAAGATGGGTTTGGCGCTCAACCGGCTGGCCGAAGAGGACCCCACATTCCAGGTGTCAACCGATTCGGAGACAAATCAAACACTTATTGCCGGCATGGGAGAATTGCACCTGGAAATTATCGTTGACCGCATGAAGCGCGAGTTTGGAGTTGAAGCTAACGTCGGCAACCCACAGGTAGCTTATAGAGAAACCATTACCGAGCCAGCTAAGGCCGAAGGGAAGTTTATCCGCCAGACCGGAGGCCGAGGACAGTACGGCCATGTATATCTCGAAGTTACGCCCAAGGAACAGGGCGAGGGCTATGAATTTATTAATAAAGTTGTCGGTGGCGCGATTCCCAAGGAATTTATAGCTCCGGTCGAAAAGGGTGTGCGAGAGGCAATGACCAGGGGAGTCGTGGCTGGTTATCAGCTCATTGATATGAGCGTGACCCTTTATGATGGCACATACCACGATGTCGACTCATCGGAACTCGCCTTCCAGATTGCCGGCAGTATGGCTTTGCAGGAAGCAACGAAAAGAGCCAACCCAATCCTACTCGAGCCGATAATGAAGGTGGAAGTGGTTACCCCCGATGATTTCCTGGGCGATGTGATGGGCGATCTAAACTCGAAGAGAGGGCGCATCGAAGAACAGACGGACAGACATGGCGTTAAAGTTATTGATGCCAAGGTGCCGCTGGCGGAAATGTTTGGCTATTCTACAACCCTCCGTTCCATGACACAGGGAAGAGCTTCGTATACTATGGAATTCAGCCATTATCAGGAAGTGCCGCGCCATCTTGCCGAGCAAATTGCCGGTCAACGCACCGCCACTAAACAGCACTAATATCGCGCAAATTATTCGGACAAAGTAAATCATGTATTGCGAGTTACAATACTAATAAATCCAACTAACCGTGCTACTTGTCGTCAGTGCCAATCAGCGTCATTCGGTCAATCTGAGATAATCCGCAATAAAATGGTGTTGACGGGTTAGCAATAATAGTGTAGTATTTATTCGTAGCCGTAAAAACAAGGCAGAGGTCTTGTAAATGATATTGTAAGTATAATTATATCGTAGTTTTCGCCCTTATCTTGTCAAATGGGCTCGAACGATACTAAATAATAGGAGTACAAAAAATGGCAGAAAAATACGAACGAACAAAACCTCACGTTAATGTCGGTACTATCGGTCACGTTGACCATGGTAAAACCACTCTTACCGCCGCTATTACAAAAGTATTGTCCAAGGACGGTAAGGCAAAAGCCCGAAGCTTCGATTCGATTGATAACGCCCCCGAAGAGCGCGAGCGCGGCATAACTATCGCCACAGCCCACGTCGAATATGAAACCGAAAAAAGGCACTACGCTCATGTTGACTGCCCAGGACACGCCGATTACGTCAAAAATATGATTACCGGCGCGGCGCAGATGGACGCGGCGATATTAGTTGTTAGCGCTACCGACGGTCCCATGCCACAAACTCGCGAACATATCTTACTGGCACACCAAGTTGGCGTTCCGACCATAGTCGTCTTCCTCAATAAAGTTGACCAAGTTAAGGACGCTGAACTTATTGATCTTGTAGAAATGGAAGTCCGTGATTTGCTTAAGAAATATGAATATCCTGGCGACGAGACTCCCATTATCCGCGGATCCGCTCTTAAAGCGCTTGAAGGTGAGGCTGATGCTGAAAAGTCCATTAACGAGCTTATGGACGCGCTTGACACTTATGTTCCTGAACCAAAACGCGAGATCGACAAGCCAGTTCTTATGCCTATCGAGGATGTTTTCTCTATCAAGGGTCGGGGAACAGTGGTTACCGGGCGCATTGAGCGAGGACTTGTAAAGGTTAATGATGATGTTGAAATTGTAGGCATTAAACCAACCAAAAAGACGGTTTGCACCGGCGTTGAAATGTTTAATAAGCTGCTCGACCAAGGTGAGGCCGGTGATAATGTCGGTGTTCTGCTCCGAGGTCTTGAGCGCGATGATGTCGAGCGCGGACAGGTGCTCGCCAAGCCCGGCTCGATAACTCCTCACACAGAGTTTGACAGTGAGGTATATATTCTGACCAAAGATGAGGGCGGCCGCCACACACCATTTGCCAAGGGCTATAAACCTCAATTCTATATCAGAACAACTGACGTGACGGGTGAAATCGAGCTCCCTGAAGGTACTGAAATGGTGATGCCCGGAGATACCATTACTTT
>CAYHTS010000052.1:0-4361 GCA_964359635.1 uncultured Candidatus Saccharibacteria bacterium
ATAAATTTAGGGTCGTCCGAGTGCCAATTTTTCATATATACGCCACGCACGTCAAAGCCGCTCTCTTTGAGGAGCGCGGCGGTGACCGATGAATCCACTCCGCCGGACAGACCAACTACGACCTTCTTCTTTATGTTTTTCTTAGTTTGGAGCATACTCTTATACTTCTAATAGTTTTTCTTCCTCGAATTTCTAATTACATAATTTCTAATTTCTCCCGACGTTGCTGTCGGGAGGATTTGTTTAGGTCAA
Source organism: uncultured Candidatus Saccharibacteria bacterium (assembly GCA_964359635.1). Classification (GTDB taxonomy): domain Bacteria; phylum Patescibacteriota; class UBA1384; order UBA1384; family UBA1384; genus DATEBX01. Next base: position 253 of record CAYHTS010000052.1, read on the forward strand.
TTAGAAATTAGTAATTAGGAATTATTTTGTTTTTCTGCCGCAATAATGACGTTCTGCATGAGTAGGGCGACAGTGATGGGGCCGACGCCGCCAAGACGTGGGGTAATCGCGCCTACTATCCCCTCTACAGCGCCGCGATCAACATCGCCGATTATTTGATTGGTTATATCGTCCCTCGCGCAACCAACATCGATAATAACCTGTCCTTTTGAAACGTATCTACTATCTATTAAGCGCGGCTTTCCCGTTGCCGATACGATAATTTTTGCCCGCTGAACTTTCGCGGCAATATTCTTGGTCGCATCGTCATACACATTGACTATAGCTCGGCATGCCGTCAGCATACGCGCCAACGGCTGACCGACGAGCATGCCGTGGCCAACAATCACGACTTCCTTTTGGCGATAGCTGATATTGTAATAGTTAAGCAATTCCACGACAGCCGCGGCGGTGGGTGGGCTGAATCTGGCGTCACTATTTAGTGCGTCAATGTCCTTCGTTTTATCGAGAAACTTTAGACCTTTTGCAACAGACAAGCCGTTTGGCAGGGGTAGCTGCAAGACGACACCATGAACACTGGGGTCGAGATGAAGCGTGATAAGCAATTGCTCAAGCTCCGTCTGTTCCCCGACCGGCAGGTGATAAAAAAGGAAATCTATCCCCACACGATGGGCGATTTTTTTCTTGGCTTTAATATATATTTGGCTTGCAGAGCTATTGCCAACCAAAATTACCGCTACGGTTGGCGTGATGCCGTGGGAGTGAATTTTTTTGGAACGCAAACTGACATCGTTAAGTATCCGCTCGGCGATTGGTCGGCCATCTAATATTTTTGCTTTTGCCATAATTAACCTTATTTCACTTCGTATTGCTCGATATAATAATTCACCAGTTGCGCCAGCTCTTCTTGGCTCTCTCTGTCCTTACCCACCCCAACCTTCAGTTCTGCTTGGACTTCTCTAAGCGAACGAGCGCCACGCGCCACTGTTTCTTCGATATCCGATTCGGTTATGCCTAAATCACGGTCGATAATACGCGAGCCCTCTTTTTCAACTTTATCAAACTGTTGAGCGCGATAATAATAATTATTGATGGCCGCTCGCAGAGCCTTGTCGCCCAAGACCGAACAGTGAACTTTTCTAAGTGGCAAACCGCCCAAATATTCCATAATATCGCCTGGCTTTAGACCCCGTGCCCGTTTTAGCGTCATACCGCCTTTTGCCGTAACCATTTCGCTCATGGCGCTGGTTGACGCGATGGCCGAGGCGCAGCCGAAAGTTCGCCACTTGCACACCTTAACCCGCTCCGTACCGGGGTCAATTTTCAACCACACCTTCATCATATCACCGCACGCCGGGGCGCCGACCATACCGACAGCATTGAAACCGCTGGCTTTTGTCGGCTCATCGAGCAGCAGATTCTTAGGATGAAAAAAATGTTCCTTGACTTCATCGGAGTAAAACCAATTCTCACCAGTGAATTCTTGGATGTCGCCAATGGGCTCGATTTGTTTCTGGGGTTGTCTTTTAACCATTTCTTCCTCCGACCGCCGATATTTGGCGTAATCTCTCGGTAACTTTAATTAGTGTTGCCAGCGTATAATCCAAATCTCTTTTTGTCGTTCCGCTTCCCAATGTCAAGCGCAAACTGCCGTGCGCCCGCTCGTGATTTTTCTCTAGCGCCGTTATGACATAAGACGGTTCCAAATTGGCCGCCGTGCAAGCCGAACCGGTAGCACAAGCTATACCTTGAGCGTCTAAATATAGGATGGCCGATTCGCCCTCGATGCCTAGGATGGATATATTGATATTATTGGGCAACCTTTTTTTAGGGTGGCCATTGAGGACCACGCGGGGGATGCTTTTCTGAACTGATGCGATAAAATAATCGCGAAGACTCGTGAGCCGCCGACTTTCGCTCTTTCTTTTCGACTGGGACAATCTTAGCGCCCGCGCCAAGCCGACTATACCGGCAACGTTTTCGGTGCCGGAACGCAAACCGAATTCTTGCCCGCCGCCCCAAATAATTGGCGCTAAGGTAATGTTGTGTCGACGGTACAAAAAACCTATGCCTTTGGGACCGTAGAGTTTTGAGCCATTGACCGTCATTAAATCAACTGACAAATCGTTGACACAAATATTGAGGTACCCCGCCGCCTGGCACGCGTCGGTGTGATACGCGACGCGCGGTAAGTGACGCTCGGCGCGAGCGAGGTTAATTTGCTTTAATCTTTTGCCGATTTTGGCAATGGGCATAATCGTACCTATTTCATTATTGGCGTACATCACGCTTACAAAAATCGTATCGTTTCGAACCGCGCGAGCTACTTGTTCTACCGTTACTAAACCGTCTTTGCCGACAGGTAAATAAGTAACTTCAAACCCCTCCCCTTCTAACGCGCGGCAAGTATCTAAAACTGCGTGGTGCTCAATGTTGGTGGTAATAATATGGCCGCGGCTCTTTCCTTTCAATGCGTTGGCGCGGGCATAGCCCAATATCGCCAGGTTGTCGCTTTCCGTGCCGCCGGCAGTGAAGATGATTTCTTGGGGTTTGGCACCAATGTGCTTGGCAATACCAGCTCTGGCAGTATCAATGGCGTGCTTCGCCCGACGACCCAAATCGTAAATCGCGCCGGCATTGCCATATTCTTCTTTGAGATACGGCATCATCGCCTTGAGCACGGTTGGGTGCATCGGCGTGGTAGCGGCATGGTCAAGATAGATTGTTTTCATTGCTTGGCCTTCTTTAGTTTTTTGCCGGTAATCTCGCGCCAATGCTCGACGCAACCGCGACACTCTTGGTGCAAGTTGTTGTACTCGTCAACCGACAGCAATACCGCCACCGGATGGGAATAGCGCATAATTTCAAAAACTTCGCCGCGCTCGGCGCGGCGCACAACTTTGCTGGCATCCGCTTGCAACTCTCGAATATTAACAGTCGTATTCATCAAACTCCTATATATAAGTATATATAACATCACCGATTTTGTAAAGAGCCATTAGGGAAAATATATAACATTTTGTACTATTGCATAAATCAGCTACACTATTAAAGTATGAGAATATCTTATTCGGCTTACGCCACTTACAAACAGTGTCCCCTGCAATATAAATACTCTTACGTTGACCGCTTGCCCAAAAAAGAGTCGCACCATCTTTTTTTTGGCAGTTTGGTCCACGAAGCATTGCACTATATGCTCAAAGATATTAAATTGCGGACATTGGATGATATCCATAAATTTTATCACTCCAAATGGGATGACCGCCTCTTTATCGAAGCCAAACTTTCGCCAGAGGAGTGGAAGCAAAAAGGGCTCAATCTCATCAGTGCCTTCCATGGTAAATTTGACCCCAACGCTCAAGAAATATTGGTAACCGAGGATTATTTTGCCGTGCCGCTAGACGGAGGTCATGTTCTTTCCGGCGTTATTGACCGCCTAGATAAGATCAAAGACCCGAGCGGCCAAAACACACTGGAGATTATTGATTATAAGACCGGCAAACTTGAGTCCCAAAGCCACATCCACGACAACATTCAGCTCACTTTTTATTACCACGCCATCAGAAGCAGATTTCCGGACGTGAAAGATATTCACCTAACCCTGTATTTCCTAGAGCCGCAAGTGCGCCGCTCCACTTTTCGCGACGAAGGGCATGTCGCGCGGATGAAGGAGGCGGTATATGATACTATCGCCCAGATAGAACGGCAAAAGTTTGAGCCGAAGATTAATAATCTTTGCCCCTGGTGCGATTATAAAGAGATCTGTCCGGCTTATGCCAAAGAGCGGGAAAACCGCCGCTGGCCCGCGCCGGACATAGGATGGCAAGGGGTGCTGCTCGGTGCCATGAAAGGCAAGGGTCAGAAGTCAGAAAGGGCTAATATTAAGACAGAGCAAAATACTCATCCCACACAAAATAAACGAGGACAAAATAACGACCTTCAAGGCAGCTTATTTTAATAGGTAACAGGCTTCCCTCCTCCGTTGCATTGCGAATGATTCCCAACAAGGGTAATTGTTAGGGGGGATAAGGGGGGAACAATGGGTGAAAAAACTCTATTAACCTCTTTCCGTATACGCTTACGATCCCTTATTATCCCTTAAAACCCCC
>CAYHTS010000053.1:0-4358 GCA_964359635.1 uncultured Candidatus Saccharibacteria bacterium
TTTTTCTTGGTTTTATTGGGATAAAATAGTTTTGTATTAATTCCGTGGGCAATTACGTGAAATCGTTGGTTCTGGACGTTTCCAATAGTGTTTTCAATAGCTTTTAATGTATGTTGTGAGGGACAAATTATATAATTAACTTTATCATTAAATAATGCTTCTTGCCAGTATTTTGGTATAGTAATGCCTTCCCACACGCACCAACCTATAAAATATTTGGGACGATTTGCCAATACAAACTGCCAGAATGGCGGAATATTAATCATAACAGATATAGCATTTCTAAATGGTTTGGCAGTTATCATATTTATTTCAGCAGTATTACTCCATCTCACATAATCTATATTTTTCGGACAATCTAAATAGATTGATGGATTTAATTTATAAAGTGCATTGAGGAATTGACGAGTATGATTGTCATAGCCAGTTTGTCCAAAAATTGAACCATAAAAATTAATGTTTATCATCGTCTATAGTATCAATTATTCCTTTTGTTCCAAAACATTCAGAACAATGGATAGTATTTGTTGCATTTTTAGATGTTGTTAATTTTTTACAAGTATTGCACCATGATAATTGTTGTTGTGATGGTTTAAGCCAGTCAAAAGCCGGTGTCATTTTAATTCACCTGCCAAGTATTTTTTCTTTATCCATTTTCTAAATGTAACATCATCTTGTTGAATTATTTCTGAAGTTAGAATACTTCTTCCTCCACCACTTGGTGTTTGCAAATGATAACAAATTGCACCAGTATGCACTCCTATTTTATAACCTTGCATTCGACATTTAAGGGAAAAAAAGCTTTCTTCCCTAAATCCGTATTTTGATAGATTATCTGGATATCGTATTTTGGCATTAATCTCGCTCTTATAGAGGGCACAAGACCTGAAATGTCCTGCCGGGATAATTTCTTTTTCGATGTAACAATACCCGCAATCATCACCAAATTCGTTAATTTCACCATTCATATCAATCCTCACTTTGTTTAATTCACCTTTTAAAAATTTTATTTCTCTTTTTATATTGGGAAAGGAAAAAGGGGGTACAAGTCCTGATGCGATATCATATCCTTCATCAATAACTTGAAATAATTTTTCAATGTAATCTGGTTCGGGAATAACATCATCATCTAATCTCATAGAATACTCGCCAAATTTATATTTTTCTTGTTCGTCATTTAATAAGTTCCTTGCATAACAAATTCCAAAATCAACATTATTACGTAATATTTGTACAAAATGTCCTTCTAATTTTAATCTATTGATTAAGTAATTTATAAAATAGGCATTGGTTATTGGCGTTCCTGATGCATTATCCAATATAAACAGATTCCATTTTTGAAAAGTTTGAGTGCGTAAAGATTGAAGAAGTAGAGAGAGTTCCGAATGTCTATCTTTTGTACTAACCAAAATATCTATTTTCCCGGTCCGAAAATCTTCCATGGCTTCGGCTTTTTCGTCCGCCTTCATTTTGCCGTGAAGTAATCCAATGCTGCGATTCGGGAATAACTTTTGCATTTCTTCGTACTGGGTTTTGACAGCTTTGCGTTCTTCGACTGGCTGAAACAACGACACAAAAACGGTGGCTTCGGCGTCTTGCGACGGCTCGATCATCGGACACACAACGTAAATCTGTCGACCAGCCGCAATGTGCTTATCAATAAACTCGTAAGCTTTAACGCGATTAAGCTCTTCTACTACACGAGTCGTAATATGCTTTCGTCCCAGCGGTTTGTCTTTTAACGTCGAAACATCCAAATCGCCATAGACGGTGAGCGCCATCGTGCGCGGAATTGGCGTGGCCGTCATCGAAAGTAAATGCACGGGATTACCCGATAATTTTCGGAGTAAGGCCCGTTGTTTCACGCCAAATCTATGTTGTTCGTCGATGATCAGTAAGCCTAAATTATCGAACGTAATGTCGTTTTGAAGCACGGCATGTGTGCCGATTATTATGTCAGCCGACTTGAGTTTTGCTGGTAATGCAACTTCGTCGTTTAATAACTTTTGACTTCGCGTCCACAGCGCCACATTAATATTGTCATTCTGAGCGGAGCGAAGAATCTGGCCCGACACCGCTCCTGAGCTAAATCCTTCACTTCGTTCAGGATGACATAGCAACCTTCGCATAGTGTGATAATGCTGCTCGGCGAGTAATTCGGTTGGCGCTAACCAAACAACTTGCCGGCCCGACAAATACGTTTCGAGGGCCGCGGCTAACGCCACTACCGTTTTGCCACTCCCCACATCACCTTGCAGTAAGCGATTCATCGGCCGATCCAACGTTAAGTCGGCGGAAATGACATCGATCGATTCCTTTTGACTGGCCGTTAATTCAAACGGCAATGTTTGTATCCAGGCATCGATGGCCTCTTTGTGAGGCTGGAGCGGCAAGGCTTTTTCTTTTTCGCGCGCTTGTTTGGCGAGTAAACTCGGCACGGCCGTCATGATTAATTCTTCAAACCCAAACCGGTCTTTAGCTCGATTGATTTCTGTCAGTGAGTTCGGAGCGTGAATTTGCTTTAACGATTTACCCAGCTCGTCGACATTTAGCTGACTGCGAATGGGCTCGCCAATGTGGTCAGTAATAGTGGAACATATTGGTAATAAATCACCAATTAAGCGCCGAATCTTTTCGCTCGTTAAACCGCCGATTTCCGAATACACCGGCATAATTTGGGGCCCGTTCATAAACTTGGGTGAAACCAAAAGCCGCTCGCCCGCTCGCCACTGATGAACGCGCCCATACAACAAATGATCCGAACCATTGGTGAGTTTGGTTTTTAAATAGGGGGCCCGAAACCACATGGCATCGATCGAGCCAGTGGCATCGGCCAACGTGGCTCGAGCCACTTCACCAGGTTGTCCTTTACGAAAGCAGCGATCTTCTGACGCAACGCCAGCGCCGCCTGCTTTTCAGCCATGCGCGCGGCAGTCTCGGCATCGGCCTTCTCGGGATCGACCTCCTCATCCGATGTCAGAAGATTGCTGCTTTTATCTGACAGCTCGTCGCCGGTAGGAAGGTTAGAGGTCACAGCCTCCAGCGCTCCCGCTACCGGCTCGCCGCCTGGGGCCGCTGGCACGACTTGCGAATCTATCGCGGTCGAAGGTGTCCCTTGTTTCCCTTTGCCAGATTTCGACACCTCCCGCGTCGCGTCCGATGCAGGCACTACATCCGCGAGTTGTTTCTCGTCGTCCGCGTCGTCCGCGTCGTCCGCGTCGTCTACATTGCTAAGCTCGGACGATTCCTCGGGGATCTCCTCTTCCTCTTCGAGCAACGAAAGCTCGATCTCAGCATCACGAATCGGCGCGCAAAGCAGATTCAAAGCAGCGGCGACCATGTGATCGGTTCGCTCTAACTTTTCCCATTCGCCCCAATCCGTGCTGGCGGGCATCCCATAGGCGCGCTCCCATTGGAGCTTTGCATTCGCCTCGGTATGAAGCCTGCCATCCCAGTTGTTCGTACCAGAGACACCGATCTCCGCGAGGTCAGGTATCACCCCAGGCGCGACAGGCGCGGCACCGGCACCAGCGACGATGGGCTTGGACCCATAGACAGGCACCATCTGTGCCGTCTGTGCCGTCTGTGCCGTCTGTGCCGTCTGTGGCTTAGGCGCGTCCTGCTCTGTACGCATAAGCGGATCAACGGGTGCCGGCGCCGTGCTGCCAGCCACTGGGGGTGTGTCAATGCTGCCGGTTTCGTTTGTCTTAGGCTTCGCCAGGCGCGTGACCATCTCTCGAAGCTTGGACATAAGCGGAATCCAGCCACGAAAACGCTGCCGAAGTCAAGTCAACCACAGCGTGCCTGGCGTCCACGCGACCCGGCGTCACATCACCACGCCGCGTGGCTCTCGCGCGGCTGGAAGCGGCACGATCTTGATCTCACTCTGGCGCCAACGCTCTAGCAACTGCGTCAATGCGTCCACCTGATCGTCATTCTTGCCACGCGGAAAGACCTTATGTTCGTGAATGAATGCCTTAACCGGGTCGCCCTCGCGCTCGGGTCCTTCCCAGCCACCCGCGCCGTTTTCGGGTATCCAGACGTTCCCCGCTTCAACGAACGGCGTCACGGCATGCGCTCGAGTCTCCTTGCCACCCTTTGGGGTCACGGCGATCAGCCCCTCAATTTTCCCTCGCAATGTACTCAACACCGCCGCGCCGTTCGCCGCTTCCTCGACATAGAACGAATCGATCTGTGGAAATCTTTTCTTGGTTCGCTCGATCAGCGACACAGTGCCGATCATGTCCAAGCGCCCACGAAACTGCCAGATCAGATAACGGTTAGCGCGGGCTCGAGCCCAAACCTGGAGCACCACGTAGTCCGAGGTCGGCTTGTCCTTGAACGCGCAATCCAGCGAT